>NZ_LFRG01000059.1:0-20018 GCF_001573875.1 Clostridium sp. ATCC 25772 | reverse complement strand
TAACAAGGATTTATCATAAATGTTTTTTATTTTATTCAGTTGTAAAATTATTCAAGTATTTTTGCACTATTATAGTACATAATTGAATGTGGCAAAATTAGTTTTAATTTATATATAAATTAAAAGATTCAAATAATATACTTAATTGTTATTGACTATATTAATATAAGATTATAAAATAGTAATTGAGAAGTTAATAAGGTATGAATGAAGATTGTTGAAGAAAGCTGGTTTTATTAAGCATGAAAATGTTTAACATATATAATGAAGAAAAATGAATAGTAGCCATATGCACTATTTAAGTACAGCACAACAATTGGACATAAACCTGGAGAGACTACAAGCACGGAAAAAGTGAAAATGTGATTATGTGGCATCGAAGAAGAAACTCGAATTTTCAGCTTTGGGGGAAACTTTCAGATAAAAGGACAGGTGTAAATAGCTCTTTATTGTTGTGTCTATTTACAAGGTCCCTTTTTTTATTTATTATTGGATAAATATAGGGAAACAAGCTCCAATTTAAATTTATTCAATAGCTTTAAAATATTTTCATACAAAATATAGTGTTGAATTTGAAGGGATTCGGAGCATGTCTCACTATTTTGGTTATCCAAGTTTTGGAATGTATGATTTTAAAAGTCAACTTGGAACCCCCTATATAAGTTAAAACTTGTTTTAAAACAATTTATATAAATTATAAGTTTAATTAGTGAAAAGATAATTAATAATAAGGTAGACAAACAATATTATTTTGAGTTTGGAGGAAGTGGATATGTACAAAATAGCAGAAAAAAGAGATTTAGCAGAAAATATATTCTTAATGAATATAGAAGCACCAAGAGTTGCTAAATCTGCTAAGCCTGGTCAATTTGTAATTATAAGAAATGATGAGAATGGTGAGAGAGTTCCATTAACAATTTGTGATACAAACACAGACAAAGGAACAGTTACAATAGTTGTACAAACTATAGGATGTTCTACTAAGGATTTAGAAAAGCTTAATGAAGGTGACTATCTTCATGACTTTGTTGGACCATTAGGAATGGAATCAGAATTATTACATGAAAACATAGAAGAACTAAAGAAAAAGAACATACTATTCATATCAGGGGGAGTTGGTTCGGCTCCAGTTTATCCACAAGTAAAATGGTTACATGAGCACGGTGTAAATGCTGATGTAATAATGGGATTCAAAAATAAAGACATGGTAATCCTAGAAGATCAAATGAAAACTGTTGCATGTAATGTTTATACTTGTACAGATGATGGATCATACGGATTTAAAGGAATGGTTACTAACCAATTAGAAGAGTTAGTAAATGGTGGTAAGAAATACGATTTAGTTGTGTCAATAGGACCAATGATAATGATGAAATTTGTATGTAAATTAACAGAAAAATTAAATTTACCAACAATAGTAAGCATGAACCCAATAATGGTAGATGGAACTGGAATGTGTGGAGCTTGCAGAATTACTGTTGATGGAAAAACTAGATTTGCTTGCGTTGAAGGACCAGAATTTGATGGACATAAGGTAGATTTTGATGAGGCATTAAAAAGATCTGGAATGTATAAAGCAGAAGAAGCTGAAAAAAGCTGTAGATTAGGAGGTAACAAGTAATGGCAGTAGATAGAATGAAAAGAACTCCAATATCAGAGCAAGATGCAAAAGCAAGAGCTAAAAACTTTAAAGAAGTTTGTTTAGGATATAATGAAGAAGAAGCGGTAAAAGAAGCATCAAGATGCTTAAACTGTAAAAACAAACCATGTGTTAGCAAATGTCCAGTATCAATAGATATACCTTCATTTGTACATGAAGTTGCAGAAGAAAATTTTGAAGAAGCTGCAAAAATATTAAATAGATATACTGCACTACCAGCTGTTTGTGGTAGAGTTTGTCCTCAAGAACTACAATGTGAAAGCAAATGTGTACTTGGAATAAAAGGAGAAGCTGTTGCAATTGGTAAGCTTGAAAGATTTGTTGCTGATTGGTCAAGAGAACATGATGTAGATCTTTCAGAAACTAAAGCTAAAAATAGTAAAAAAGTTGCTGTTATAGGTTCAGGCCCTGCTGGAATAACTGCTGCAGGTGAAATGGCTAAAGCTGGTTATGATGTAACTGTATTTGAAGCATTACATGAACCAGGTGGAGTTTTAGTTTATGGAATTCCTGAATTCAGATTACCAAAAGAAACAGTTGTTAAGCATGAAATAAACAACCTAAGAAAATTAGGAGTTAAAATAGAGACAAATGTAATAGTAGGAAAAACTGTTACTATAGATGAATTAATAAGAGACGAAAAATTTGAAGCTATATTTATAGGTTCAGGTGCTGGTCTTCCAAAATTCATGGGAATTAACGGAGAAAACTTAAACGGAGTTGTATCTGCAAATGAATTTTTAACAAGAAACAACTTAATGAAAGCTTTCAAAGAAGATTCACCAACACCAATAAAATCAGGAAAAAGAGTTTGTGTTGTAGGTGGCGGAAACGTTGCTATGGATTCTGCTAGAACAGCATTAAGATTAGGTTCAGAAACTCATATAGTATATAGAAGAAGTGAATCAGAACTTCCAGCAAGAGCTGAAGAAGTACATCACGCTAAGGAAGAAGGCATTATCTTTGACCTTCTAGTTAATCCAGTTGAAATCTTAGGCGATGAAACTGGTTGGGTTAAAGGAATGAAATGCATAAGAATGGAACTTGGAGAAGCTGATGCATCTGGAAGAAGAAGACCAGTAGAAGTACCAGGTTCAGAGTTTGTTATAGATTGTGACACTGTAATAATGTCATTAGGAACATCTCCAAACCCATTAATACCTTCAACAACAGAAGGATTAGACGTAAATAAATGGAAATGTATCGTAGCTGATGAAGAAACAGGAAAAACTTCAAAAGCTAGAGTATACGCTGGTGGAGATGCTGTAACAGGAGCTGCAACAGTTATCCTTGCTATGGAAGCTGGTAAAAAAGCTGCTGCTGCAATGATAAAAGATTTAGAAGAAAACTAAAAAAATTTCTTCAACTAAATAAGGTATGGATTCATATCCTCCTAATTTTTAGGAGGATATGAGTTTACATATAAAAAATTTAAAAAGTTTCATTGTTTAAACATTTATTATTTAATTTTGTTTCAAAAAAACAGAACTCAATTTGAGTTCTGTTTTTTTGATATTAAATCTTCTATTAAATTGATTTGTTCTTTTTTAGTTAAATTTAAATACTCTTTATAACCACAATGATAGAAACAACCAGTATAGGATTTATGTTCTTTACCATCTTGTAATCTTAAATCCATAGGGCAGGGCTGAGTTTTTGGATCTCTTGCTTTTAAGTCACCTGTATTTATAGGATGACTATTAAAATCATCAATAACATCCTTATTGCCCATTTCTTCACATAAACCAACTAAACCAGAACCACTATTTATATTTTCTATTATCTTTTTTAGAGTATATATGTATTCATCATAAGATAAATTTTTATTTTGCAACGCTTTAATCATAAAAAACACCACCGTTTAATAGTAATAGTAATATATATTTAAAAAACTTTAAATTAAAATTATATACTAAGGATTTAATTTTAACAGAGAAAAGTGAAGTATAAGTATATGTTCTCATTTAATTTTAAAATTATAACTTGGTAAATGTATAGTGGTCCAAGTTTTGGAATGGATAATTTAAAAAGTCAACTTGGAACCATATATAATTTAAAATTTTAGTTTTGAACCTTATATAATTAAAAAAATATACAAAACGTAAAATACAAAAATATGTAATCACATTATGCACAGGTATGTATATGAAATGTTGATAATTTTTTGAAAATTTAAACTAAGCCTGTGGATAAGTCCATAACTAGTACACTTTATTAACAAGTATAAAAATTACATATGGAATTAAATGTAGATTTTGTAGATAATTTGAATAAATAAAATTATAAAACATCCAAAATTCTACAAAATGCAACTATTATTTTATTATATAACTATGAATTTATCAAGTAATACACAGGCTATGGGCATAAAAGTCAAACTATTCACAATTTATTGTGAATAGTTTCGCTTATTTGTGGATAATTATTGTCAAAAACAAAGTTACTAACAGTTACAAAGTTACATTAATCAACAATGAAAATAAAATTAGGGAAAAATGTAATTGAATTGACTAACTTTAGAAAATTAGTGTATAGATTTTTGACAAAAAAATTTATTTTAATAAAATATTATTTATAGCATTTAATGTGTATTTTATATCTTCAACAGTATTAAAGTGTCCAAAGCTAAATCTCACAGTTCCATCTGGAAATGTTCCAAGTGTTTTATGTGCTGATGGGGCACAGTGAAGTCCACTTCTAGTTGAAATTCCATATTCTTTATTTAATCTGTGGCAAACAATACCGTTATCCAATTCTTTGAAATCAAGAGAAACTACAGCAGTTCTATTATCAGTAGAATCACTACCTACTAATAAATTAGCATCTATATTTTTGATTCCTTCAATAAAAGTTTTTGTAAGTTCTAATTCCTTTTCATAAATAGAATTAACTCCTATTTTATTCAAATACTTTAGTGAAGCATTAAGCCCAAATATACCAGGAATATTTGATGTTCCACTTTCAAATTTGTCAGGCATATATGTAGGTTGTACTTCTAATTCGGATAGACTTCCAGTTCCACCTTCTATAATCGGTTTAACTAAAGGCACAATATTTTTTTTTATTAAAAAACCTCCAATACCTTGCGGGCCTAATAATCCTTTATGTCCAGTGAAACAAAGGACATCTATGTTTAAATCCATCATGTCTATATTTAAAGTTCCAGCACTTTGAGCAGAATCTACTATGAAAATTAAATTATGTTTTTTACATATAGAACCAATATCTTTTAATGGTAGTATGGAACCACATACATTAGAGGCATGGGTAATTACTACTGCTTTAGTATTAGGTGTTATAGCATTTTCAATATCCACAGCCTTTAAATAGCCTAAACTGTTACATTGAACTTTAGAAAAAGTAACTCCATTATCCTTTAGTGATGAAAGGGGACGCATTACTGCATTATGTTCCATTGATGAAATAATAATATGGTCCTTACTTTCTAGCATGCCTTTTAATACCATGTTTAAACTATAAGTTATACTAGGTGTAAAAATTACATTTTCACATTTATTAAAGTTAAAAAGGTCACATAATAATTCACGAGTCTCAAAAACAGTATCTTCTGCTTCTAAGGCATCA
This sequence comes from Clostridium sp. ATCC 25772, assembly GCF_001573875.1. Classification (NCBI taxonomy): domain Bacteria; kingdom Bacillati; phylum Bacillota; class Clostridia; order Eubacteriales; family Clostridiaceae; genus Clostridium; species Clostridium sp. ATCC 25772. The sequence continues at coordinate 14,773 of NZ_LFRG01000059.1, read as the reverse complement.
AAATAAGCACCTCTATTTATATTACAACCTATATTAGTTATATAATTTGAAATTGCATTTGCAAGATCAGGAGCTTTAGGAAAAGATGTTGCTCCATTATCTAAGTATATTTTTCTCATTAGAAACCTCCTTATTTATAAAAATAATAGATAGATATTATCTATTAGCCATTTAAATTTAATATATTATGGAATATTTGTTAGAATTAACATGATGTTCAATACATGTAAAATATTATCAAAAAAAGGGGGATGAGTAAACTATGAAAGAAAAAAGAGGGATTATTTTAGGTGGTGCAATAATTGGTATTTTAGGAGTACTTTCAGTTTATTGTGGTAATCCAAAAAACATGGGGATTTGTATTGCATGTTTTATAAGAGATATTTCTGGTGGGTTAGGACTACATAAGGCAGAAATAGTACAGTATGTGAGACCAGAAATAATTGGAATGGTACTTGGTGCATTTGGTATAGCTTTAGTTAATAAAGAATTTTCTACTAAGGGAGGTTCTTCACCATTTCTAAGGTTTATTTTAGGTGCAATGGTTATGATAGGGGCTTTAATGTTCCTTGGATGTCCAACAAGAATGGTACTAAGACTAGCAGGTGGAGATTTTAATGCTATATTTGGAATAATTGGTTTTGCTGTTGGAATTATAGTAGGAATATACTTCTTAAATAGAGGATTTACTTTAAAAAGAAATTATAAGCAAACTAAACTAGAGGGATATGTATTTCCAATAATAAATATAGGACTATTTATTATGTTAGCTGCAGGTTCAAGCTTATTAATATTTTCTAAAGAAGGTCCAGGTTCTCAACATTCACCAATATGGATTGCTTTGGCAGTAGGATTAGTTGTTGGAGTTATTTGTCAAAGAACTAGACTTTGTATGGTTGGTGGAATAAGAGATATGATTTTATTTAAAGACTCATACTTATTATTAGGATTTTTAGCTATGTTAATAGCTGCATTTTTAGGAAATCTAGCCTTTGGATTTTTCACTCCAGGATTTGCAAATCAGCCAGTAGCCCATACAGATTGGATTTGGAATTTCTTAGGTATGGTAGTTGCAGGTTGGGGTTCAGTTCTTTTAGGGGGATGCCCAATGAGACAATTAGTTCTTTCTGGTGAAGGTAACGTTGATTCAGTTATAACTGTTTTAGGAATGTTTGTTGGAGCTGCATTTTGCCATAACTTTAAACTTGCATCATCACCAAAAGGCCCAACTCCAACTGGACAAATTGCTGTAATATTATGTTTAGTAGCACTAGGTGCAATATCATATTTTAGTATGGCAAAGGATGTTAAAGTAAAATCTGATAAAAATGTAAAAGGGGGAGTTTCAGTTGATTAAAGTAGATGCAAGAGGAGTATCTTGTCCTCAACCAGTATTAATGACTAAAAAAGCTTTAGAAGAAAATAAAGATGGAATTATAGTATTAGTAGACAATACTACAGCATGTAATAATGTGCAAAGATTTATGAAAAATGCAGGATATAATGTTTCAGTAAAAGAAGATAATGAAGAATTTATGATAGAGGCAAAAAAATAAATGAATTACTTAGCTACTTTTTTTACCCACTCAGGAGCAATAAAATTTAAAAGATATCTAACAAAAAACAATATAGAAAATGAAGCATTGCCTGTACCAAGAAAAGTAAGCTCTAATTGTGGAATAGGGGTAAAATTTTTATACGAAAAAAATATAGAAAAAATTTATGATGAAGATATAGAAAAAATTTTCAAAGTAAAAGAAAAAGGTTATGAACTATTTAAAGACTTTGATATATAAAAAATAAAGCTATTTTAACAATTGTTAAAATAGCTTTGTTTTTGATTAAGGCATATTATATTTTAAATTCATCAACCTTTTTTAACATATTGTTTGTCATTGTTCTTAGTTTTTCAGTAGCTTTTGATACCTCAGTAGTTACTGCACTGGCTTCCTCAGAAGCTGCTGATATTTCTTCAGCTGATGCACAAACTTCTTCAGAAACTGCAGATGTATTTTCTACCATGGTTAAGATGCTGTTTTTTCCATCATTAATTTTATCTGATGATTTGCTTACATCATTAACTTTCGGAAGTACAATATTTATAGCTTGAATTATGCTATTGAATACTTCTATAGTTGAATGAATAACTTCAGTTTGAGTATTTAATTCATCATCCATTATATCAGTATTTTCTACAATCACTTCTGTTTCTTTAGAGATACCACAAATAATTTTATTTATATCTTCAGCAGAATGTTTACTTTGATCAGCTAGTTGTCTAATTTCATCTGCTACAACGGCAAATCCTTTTCCACTTTCACCAGCACGTGCAGCTTCAATTGCTGCGTTAAGTGCAAGTAGGCTAGTTTGGTCTGCTATGTTGTTTATTAAATTAGTTATTTCATTAACTTTTTTTACATTTGCACCTAAGGAAGCTATGTCAGTAGAAAAGTTTTTAAAACTTTTACTTATATCATTAACTGAAACATCTAATTGATGCATTTTATCACTACTATTACTAGCTATACTGCTGATATCCTTAGAATTTTCATTTATATCAAATATAGCTTCAACAATTCCTTGAACTTCAGAACCAAAGTTTTTTAAAGTGCTTGCAATTTCTATAAGTTCTTCAGCTTGGTTAGTAGTTCCTTTTGCAATGTCATTAATGGAATAGGCAACATCACTAGAAGAAGCAGCTATGGCCTCAGCTGATGAAAATAATTTGCCAGTTTCCATATCAATTGTTTTAGAATTATCTTTAACACTAGAAATCATAGATTTTATAGATTCTTGCATTGTGTTAATAGAATTTGCAATTCCACCTATTTCAGATTTATTTTTTAAGTATATTTCAGGAATTGATTTAGTAAAATCACCTTGTCCAATTGTTCCTAAGTGGTTTTCAAAATAAAGTATAGGTTTAGTTATCCTATTTGCTATATTAAAACATAATAAAATAGCAATTATTATAGTTATGACAACTAGTCCAATTATAATCATTCCTATATGGTTAGCAGTTTTTGAAAACTCACTTGTTTCAATTAAATATACATAATTCCAATTTAAGCTACTATTTTTTGATTTATATATACTAACTGAGTAGTTTTTTCCATCATCCATTTTAGTATCTATTAATTTTGTAGGTAGATTATTAATATCGCTTAAACCGTTGATTTTTAAGTCGTCTAACTTTTTGCTTATTAATGAAGTGTCTTTAGGATGGGCTAGAATAGTTCCATTTTTATCAACAGGAACGATATAACCGCTTTCTCCTAATTTTATATTATTTATAAGAGCAGACATATTATTAAGTTTAACATCTATTCCTACAACACCTTTAATTTTACTATTTGCATCTTTTATTGCAGAAATAACAGATACAACAATATCTCCAGAAGAGGTAGTATATACATCTGTAACTGCAACTTCATCTGGATTTGAAAGAGCTGCCTTATACCAATCTCTTGTTCTTGGATCGTAGCCTTCCTTTCTAGATGAAGCAGGATATTGTAAATAGCCACCATTTTCAGCCACTCCTATATTAACATTTTCAAACCCTTCATGAGTTTTAGTTATGTTTTCAAATTCCTTATATAAAGTTGCTTCATAAGAATTATTTTTTAAAGGAGTCATTTCAACTAAGCCATTTGTTCCTTTCTTGTCTATGTATGAGGTTACTCTTGAATCTATATTTGAAACTAGTTCAGAATTAGAAAGCATTTTAACATTGTTTTTAACCTCATCAATATACTCATTTAAATATGTATCAACTAAATCTAGATGATCTGTTGTTGATTTTGTGAAGCTAACTTTCGTTTCATTAGATATAATGAAATAAACTATACTATTTACCAAAATCATTAATATCAAAATTAGAAATAAAAACGATGAAATAAGTTTAACTTTTATACTATCTCTTGATAATTTCTTCATATTTATTCACCTACCTAAAATATTATTTAGTATTAATTATCGTTTGAAAAAATCTTTTCTTGATGAATTTAACATAAATATAAATAAATAAAAATACATGGGGAAAAGTAATAACCACTTATATAATTGACAATGATGGAGGAAACTGGAGTTTAGATAGTTAAGAGTTAAGAATTAAAAGTTAATAGTTCAGGATGAAACTGGACTACCAGTTTCTTAGAATTTAGAGAGAGTAAATTCTAGGTTTGTGATATTAAATTAAACAAAGTTAGATTCAGGTTTTACAGCCGTAACAAATGGGACAGGCACGAATGGTGTATACCCATAAAATAGAGAGTAACTCTTTAGATTTAGTTACCATAAGTAAGAAAAGCTAGCCAGTCCCGTAGATAGTTAAGAGTTAAGAATTAATAGTTAATAGTTCAGGATGAAAGTGGAAAACCACTTTCTTTGAAATAAAGTAGCTTTGCTGCGTAGATGTTCGGGACTGGCTTTGTGTTATTAGTTGAAATATATAAAGCTAGAAGAGCATCAAGTGTTAGCCAAGAAAATAAATTTATCGTGCCTGTCCCATTTGTTATGGAGCTAAGATTATAATTTACTGCTTACTTAGATTTTGTTAGTAAAACTAGATTCAAAAATACGTTGAGAATTACTAGGAACGAAGTGAGTAGTAATAACCACAACTATTAACTATTCACTCTTAGCTTTTAACTTGAAATATGTAATATTTTCAAAATGTGTAGCCATAACAAGAAGGACAGGCGTACCAAAGTATATTTTCCATAAGTTATTTTCACAGTGAAATCGAAAGGTTATCTATAAAACCTAAAGCAATCAAAGCCAGTCCTATATAGAGAAAAAAGTAGAAAATTCTATATAGTAAATCAAGTAATATATGGTAAATATTGTTGATTATTTTCTTTAGTTATTATATACTTTTAGTGGTACGTTTTAGCTAAAATAATCACTAAAAATTTTTTGTAAAATATTTTATAAAAAATAAAAATAATATATAAAGTATGTTTTTTTCTCAACGATAAATGTAGTGAGACCAAGAACAAGTTAATGATTTTTAGTTATCACATATTGGGCATAATAAAATAAATAATAAGTCAACATTCACAAACAAATATGTTTTGAAACCTTGTCTTTTTATTTCTTTTCATATGCCTTAGTTAAAATTAGCAGATACAGAAGATAGCAATGATGTTATGTTTTCTGGCAGGATGCCAGAGGGAGTAAAAAATTGCTCTTCTTATCAGTTAATTTCGTTTAGGGGGATTCATAAAAATGCTAGTGTTAGGTCGTAAACCTGGAGAATATATAGTTGTAAACTATAATGGTTTAGACGTAAAGGTGCAAGTTATTAAAAGCGAGGATGGTCACTTAAGACTTGCTATAGATGCACCGAAAGAGGTTAAAATTACAAGAGGTGAAGTTTGGGAAGAAAAACAATTTCAAATTTCAGAGAAAGACATTGAGAAGAATGGTATAAAAGAAAGAACAACTATATAGCAATGGACATTTGAGAATTGACAATTGACAATTATGGATGAAAGTGAAATCCACTTTCTTTCAAATAGTATGTATAGCTGTTTGTTACTTATATAGGAAAGTAAGCTCCTATTTAAGTTTGAATTTAATATGGTGAAAAGCGTTTAGGAAGAACGATTTTCTTTAAAAATTAGCAGGAAGCTAGGATTTGAAGAATATCGTTCTTTTGTTTTGTGGCAAAAATTTTTTATGCTAAAGTCCTTATGGGGGAATAAAGTATACATTGCATTATCAACTGAATAAATTGAGTTAAGCATGTCTAGTATTTAGATGTATTAATAAATTTAGGAGGTTAATAGTGAAAGAAAATTTAATATATGAAAAAACATTTAACTTTGCCATAGAAATAGTAAAACTTTATAAATATCTATCAAATCAGAAAAAAGAATTTATCCTATCAAAACAAGTTCTTCGATCTGGAACAAGCATAGGTGCAAACATAAACGAAGCAATAGTAGCACAAAGCAAAAAAGATTTCTTATCTAAAATGAATATAGCGCTTAAAGAAGCAGCTGAAACACAGTATTGGATTAAGTTACTAATTGCTACTAACTATATAGATAGAAATCATTCTAAGACATTAATAAATGAGTGCAAAGAAATAAATAGAATTCTTAGATCAATTGTAAAAACAATTAGAGATAACATTAAAAATGATGAACGAAATACAGGATAATAACTGAAAGATTTAAAGTTTCTTATGCAAATGCATAAAAACAACCATCATTCTTAATTCTTAACTCTTAATTCTTAATTTAATAATAATTCCTTATGGAGTTAATTATATAAACAAAATTAATAAATTATTTGTACAAAAGGAATTGTACAGCATAATCAAGGAGGTATTTTATTATGATAATTAATCACAATATGAACGCATTAAATGCTCACAGAAGCATGGTAGGAAACACAGGAGCAGCTGGTAAATCTATGGAGAAACTTTCTTCAGGATTAAGAATAAATAGAGCTGGAGATGACGCTGCAGGACTAGCTATATCTGAAAAAATGAGAGGACAAATCAGAGGACTTGACCAAGCCCAAAGAAACTCTCAAGATGGTATATCATTAATTCAAACAGCTGAAGGTGCATTGAATGAAACTCATAGCATTCTTCAAAGAATGAGAGAATTAGCAGTACAAGGTGGTAACGATACAAACAATACTTCAGACAGAGGACAAATCCAAAAAGAAATAGAACAATTAACATCAGAAATAAACAGAATATCTAATACAACAGAATTCAACACTAAAAAACTTTTAAACGGAGACACTGATGTAAAAGCTGAAATAAGCGATAATTTAAAGGATGTAATAAAAGTAACTGGCAGTTCAGATAAAACAAAAGTTGGAACTGAACTAGATATAACAGATGTAAAAACAGCAACAGGAGCAACAGCAACAACAGCAGTAGCTACTAATGCAGATACAACTGAAGAGGTAACAATTAAAATTGGAGATAAAGAAATAAAATTAGCAAATGGTACTGCTGCAGCTGATATAGTGGATAAGGTTAATGAGGAATTAAAGAAAGCAGGAATAGATGCTGTAGCTTCAGCAAATGCTGGAAACAAATTAGTTATTACTTCAAATGAAGTTGGATCAAATTCAACATTAAAAGTACAAGATGATGCTGCAGCTAAAGATAATTTTGTAGATGCAACACCTGGTGCTGGAACTAATGCTAAAATAACAGTAGGTGGTAAAGAAATAGAAGGTAAAGGAAATACTGTTACAATAAGTGGAGTAGATGGAGCAGAAGGTTTACAAATAGAAGTATTACAAACTAAAGCAGAGGCAGGTAAAGTTAATGTAACTTCAGTAGGAATGAATTTACAAATTGGAGCTAATGAAGGACAAAACATATCCCTTTCAATAGGAAATATGAGTGCAGAAGCTCTAGGAGTTAGTGGATTAGACCTTTCAGATGCAGATAAATCTGATAAAGCAGTTACAACTATTCAAAGTGCAATTGATAAAGTATCTTCTGAAAGATCAAAACTAGGTGCTGTTCAAAACAGATTAGAACATACAATCAACAACTTAGGAACATCTTCAGAAAACTTAACAGCAGCAGAATCAAGAATTAGAGACGTTGACATGGCTAAAGAAATGATGACATTCTCTAAAAACAATATATTACAACAAGCTGCTCAAGCTATGCTTGCACAAGCTAACCAACAACCACAAGGTGTTCTTCAATTATTAAGATAATTTGAGAGTATTATAGGAAACCGAAATATCGGTTTCCTTTTTTGTGTGTAAAGAAATAAGGATTAAGAGGTTTGAAAAATTGACAATGGACAAAGGATAATTTATTTAGGAATTGACATTTGACAATGATGGAGGAAACTAGAGTTAAATTAAGGATTAAGAATTAGGAATTAAGAATTTAGGAGGAAACTGGACACTAGTCCAGTTTCTTTTTAATTAGAGGGAGTAAAATTTGAGTTTGAGGGATTAAACTAACTAAAGATATATTCAAAGTTCACAGCCGTAACAAGAAGGACAGGTTCATTTAGTTGTACCACCATAAAAAACTTTATTACTCAATAAAAATGATAGATAAAATAAATTACTAAGCAAAGAAGCAGTACTTGAGCTGCAAAGCAGCGTATCTATCAGGTACTGGTTCTTTGTTTATTTTGTTATTGTAATAGAGCATTTGTGGAATCTACAGTCTAAGCGAAGAAAGTAGTTACAAATGAACCTGTCCCACTTGTTATGGAATTAATACTGTAAAGATTTGATTGTTTAGATGTGTTACTAAAATAGGTGTTTGGGACCAACTTTGAGTGCTATTGGAGAGAAGCTAAAATCATCTATGTGAAAGTATAGTAAAGTAGCCAATTAAGTGTCTGTCCCTCTTGTTATGGAGGGAGAACTTTGGTAAATTGCTTACTTAGTTGAGGGAGAAAGTTTTAGAAAATTAAGGATTAAGAATTATGAATTAAGAATTCAGGAGGAAAGTAGGCTACTAGTTTCTTTTGAATTTAAAGGAGTAAGATTTGTATTTAGGATATAAAACAAACAAAGTTATATTCAAAATGTACAGCCATAACAAATGGGACAGGCACGAATGGTTTAGCGGTGTAAAATGAAAATCAGCTCTTTAAATTTAATTACCATCTATAAAAGAAGTTAGCCAGTCCCCCTAAAAAAGTTAAGAGTTAAGAATTAATAATTAAGAGTTGAGGAGGAAACTGGATTACCAGTTTCTTTGAATTAGAAGGAGTTAAAACTTTAGTATTCAATAAGATATTATAAATAAGATAGGTTACTAAGCAAAGAACCAGTACTTGAACAGGAAAGTAGAAAGCCTGTTAGGTACTGTTTTTTGTATTTAATAAATAATCTTCTAATTAAGATTGAGAGAGTTAGTGATAAGCCTTGAAATAATCTCCATAGCCCTAAATTAATTTGATGAGAAAGGTAACAAAGTTTTATTGTTTTCAATATATTAAATAGAGGAAAAAAATTAAGGAATGCTTGGTTTTTATAAGGAAAATTTTTTTATAAATGTTTATATAGTTAAAAATAAAGACTTTGACAATGAATAATAATCATTTAAACAGGAAAACCAGCAAGTCCTTGCAACTAGTTAGATAGTGATATTTTTATTTATTCATAACGAAGAATAAACTTTATTATTAAAAACTTATGATAAAAGTTTTAGATGTGCATGAATTTATTTAGGGATATGGAGGCAATTAAGATGAGATTAGGGGTTATAGGTTTAGGCAATATGGGAAGTAATCATGTTAAGGTTTGTTGTAAGGTTAAGAACACATCTTTAGTTGGATGTTGCGATATAGATAGAGAAAAGGTTGATAAGGTATCAAAGGAATACAATCTCAAAGGATTTTACGATTATAAGGATATGTTAGAGGAAGTGGATGCAGTTATAGTAGCTACTCAAACTGTATATCATTATGATGTTGCAAAGTTTTTTATAGAAAATGGTAAGGATGTTTTAATAGAAAAACCAATTACATTAAAGTATGAGGATGGAAAAGAACTAATAAGGTTAGCTAAGGAAAAAGGTGTAAAACTTGCAGTAGGTCATGTTGAAAGGTTTAATCCAGCAGTTGAAGCACTAGCTGGTATTTTTAAAGAAGAGGAAGCAATAGGTATTAGTGTAAAAAGAATGAGTCCAATGGACAATAGAGTTCAGGATATTGATGTTATTTTAGACTTAATGATACATGATATAGATGTTGTTTTATCGCTTATGGGGGATAAAAATATAAAAAACATTGAGGCCATGGGCAGGATAATTAAAAAAGAGTCAATGTTAAATAATAGTTGTGATCATGCAACAGCTCTAATTAAATTTAATAATAATATTATTGTAGATATTACAGCAAGTAGGGTTAGTGAAAAAAAGGTAAGGACCTTATCTTTAAATAGTATTGATAGTTATTATGAGCTTGATTATATAGATAAAAGCTTGACTATATATAAGCAGCTGAAATGCAATATAAATAATAATATAAGATGCGCTAATAGATACAGTAAAGAAGAAGTTTTTATAAATTTTGGAGAATCTTTATTAAAACAAAATCAAAATTTTGTTGATGCTATAGTTAACAATGTGCCTTTAAAAATTAAAGGTGAAGATGGTTTATTAGCTTTAGAAGTTGCAAATAAAATACGGGAAAAAATATATGAAAATTTATAATTATAGGGGGGAGTGATGCGATGAGTTATTTCAAGCACAGTAGTGCAGAAGTAAGTGAAAATGCCAATATAAAAGATGGTACAAAGATTTGGAACAATTCTCAAGTTAGAGAGAACTGTTTTATAGGGGAGAATTGTATAATTGGTACCAATGTTTATATAGATTTTGATGCTATTATAGGCAATAATGTAAAAATACAAAATGGGGTTAATGTGTATCATGGTGTTGTTATAGAAGATGATGTATTTGTAGGACCTAGTGTTACATTTACAAATGATATGTATCCTAGGGCTTTTAACAATGATTGGGAAGTTGTAGGAACATTAATAAAAAAAGGAGCAGCTATAGGAGCAAATTCTACTGTTATATGTGGAATAACCATAGGTGAGTATGCCATGGTAGGCTCAGGTAGTGTTGTTACAGATGACATAAATCCTTATGAGCTAGTGGCAGGGAATCCAGCAAAAAAGATAGGTTATGTTTGTAAGTGTGGAAATAGATTAGATGAAAATTGCCATTGTGATAAATGTGAGTTGACATATAAAGAAGAGAACGGAATATTAAGTATTTAGCTAAAAATTTATAATAAAATAACTAGCTAAAATAAATTAATGAGCAAAGAACCAGTATTTGAGCTGCAAAGCAGCGTATCTATCAGGTACTGGTTCTTTGCTTGTTTAGATGTTATATAATTGACAAATGCGGCTTAGGTAGTTAATAGTTAAAAGTTAACAGTTAAGAGTTTAGGATGAAACTGGACTGCCAGTTTCTTTTGAATTTAAGGGAGTAAAATTTGAGTTTGGGAGATAAAACAAACTAAGGCTAGATTTAAGGTTTACAGCTGTAATAAATTATAATTGACAATGGACAAAGGACAATTGACAATTTAGGTTGAAACTGAAGTATCAGTTTCTTTGAATTTAAGAGAGTAAAATTTGTATTTGGGAGATAAAACAAACTAAAGCTATATTTAGGGTTTACAGCCGTAACAAATGGGACAGGCACGAATGGTTTAGCGCTATAAAATGAAAATCAGCTCTTTAAATTTAATTACTATAAATATAGGGAAACAAGCTCAAATTCAAATTTGTTCAATAACTTTAAAATATTTTTATACAAAATGTAGTGTTGAATTCTAAGCGATTCAGAGCATGTCTCACTATTTTGGGTATCCAAGTTTTGGAATGGATAATTTTAAAAGTCAACTTGGAACCCTATAAAAAAGTTAGCCAGTCCCCTTAAATAGTTAAGAAGTTTAAAGAAATTGACAATGGACAATTGACAATGGTGGAGGAAACTGGATTCCAGTTTCTTTTTAATTTAAGGGAGGAAAATTTAAGCTGAAGATATAAAACAAACTAAAGATATATTCAAGGTTCGCAGCCGTAACAAGAAGGACAGGCGTATCTAAGTATATTTTCCATGAGTAATTTTCACAGTTAAACCGAAAGGTTATTAATAAAATTTAAAAATAGTAATTGATAATCATTCTTAAATAGAGTAAAATATTACCTGGGAATAAAGAGAAAATAAGGAGAGGTTTAAATGAGTAAAAATATAATAAGAAGGAAGTTATCTAGTAGAAACATAAAAATACAGATGACTAGTGAAATTATTTTAGCATTTTTAGCTGTTTTATTGGCAGTAATTATTATGGTGAATTTAGTTGCTGTAAGAATACTTGGAGAAAACACCAAAAATACAATGGTATCAATGACGACACAGGTTTCACAAACCATTGGAAAGACTAATGAAAAAAATATTCAGTTGGTTAGTCTTTTAAGCAATACTTATTTTGTAAAGGATAAAAACATAGATGTAAATAAAAAAATTGAAATGTTAGAGCCTTATAAAAAGGATTCAAGTATAGTATTTTTTTCAATAACATATAGAGATGGGAATGTTCACTCTAATGCTAGTGTTAATGGTGTGAATGTTAAAGATGAAAAGTTTTTTCAAAGTTCTATGCAGGGAGAGATTTATACAGAATCCACTAGATTTTTAGATGAAATAAATAAGTATGTAATTACATATAGTTGTCCAATTAAGGATAACAACGAAATAATAGGTGTTTTAACTGTTGCTGAAGATGCAGAAATTATGTCGCAAGGACTTAGTGAAATAGAGTATGGTAACAGCGGTGGTATATATGTTATAGATCAATATGGATACACTGTTTTAAGTAATACATTTGAAGATATTGAGAAGAAAGAGAATATAATTAAACAGTCTGAAACAGATAGTATTGCTATACCTGTAGCAAAGGCACATAAAGATGGTATAGCTGGAAATAGTGGAGTAGAAGAATACAGTGTGGAAAAACAAAATAAATATATATCATATTCACCTATTAAAGGTTCTGATGGATGGGTTACTTGTATTTGGATTGAGAAATCTGAGGTGTTAAAAAGTCTAGATAAGATGCAAGAAATACTGATAATTATAGCTTTAGGAGCGATGGTTTTAGCCATACTTACAGGATTAAATATATCTAGAAAATTTGGAAGATATTTAGAAAAAATTAAAAATGCTATAGGTACTATGGAAGAAGGAGATTTTACATTAAATTTTACAACGGAAGAACTAGAAAATGAGAATGAAATAGGAGATATTTATAGAGCTATTCATAAAAGTAAAAGCTCTATAGGTGAAGTTATAAAATCTGTTATGGAAAGTAGTAATGTAGTAACTGAGCAATCTAAAGTTTTAAATAATTCTTCAAATCACATGGTTTTAGGTTCTCAAAATATTGCCCATGCTATACAGGAAACTGCAAAAGGAAATGATGAGCAAAGCAATGGACTTACTAATATAAATTTAGCTATGAAAAATTTTGAAGAAAAAATTATTTCTATGAATGATGAAGTTTCTAATATAAGCACTATGGCTGAAAAGATAGGAATTGAAGTGGAAGAAAGCAATAGTGATATGGAAGGCTTAATTAACTCTATTGAAAATTTTAATGATAATTTTAAACAGTTCAGCAATGTAATAGCAACTGTAAATAACAAAGTAAACTCAGTAAATGATATAACCACAGTTATAAATAATATATCAGAGCAAACTAATCTTTTAGCATTAAATGCGGCAATTGAAGCAGCTAGAGCAGGAGATGCGGGAAGAGGATTTGCAGTTGTTGCAGATGAGATAAGAAAGCTTGCTGAGCAAAGTAAAAACTCTGCAATTGAAATAACTAAAGTTATCGAAGAGGTTTTAGAAGAAAGTCAAAATATGCAATTTGGAACAAGAATTATGAATCAAGATGTTAATAGTCAAAGGGAAAGCATAAATAAAACTATAGAATCCTTTAAAAGTATTGGACAATTTATAAAGGACATAGTACCTAAAATGGAAGAGATGAAAAATTATTCTCAAGAAGTTAGTGATGAAAGTGAAATTATATCAAGAAATTTAGAAAGTTCTACAGCAATAGCAGAAGAAATATCTGCAACAACGGAGGAAGTATCAGCAACAACAGAAGAATTAAATAGCTCCGCAGAGGAAGTAGCTAAGGCAGCAGAAGTTTTAGTTGATTTAACAGTAAATTTAAAAGAAAAGGTAGGGGTATTTAAAATTTAATTGTATTAGTTGAGAATATATTAAATAGAAATTGACAATGGACAAAGGTGGAGAAAACTGGGGGTTAGATAGTTAAGAGATAACAGTTAATAGTTAATAGTTCAGGATGAAACTGGACTGCCAGTTTCTTTTGAATTAGAGGGAGTAAAATTTGAGTTTGGGATATAAAACAAACTAAGGCTATATTCAAAATGTACAGCCGTAACAAATGGGACAGGCACGAAAGGTATATACCCATAAGATAAAGAGTAGCTCTTAAAATTTAATTACCATAAGTAAGAAAAGTTAGCCAGTCCCTTAAATAGTTAAGAGTTAAGAATTAATAGTTAAGAGTTTAGGAGGAAACTGGACTGCCAGTTTCTTTTGAATTAGAGGGAGTAAAATCTTAGGTTTGGGATATAAAACTAACAAAAGCTATATTCAAAGTTTACAGTCATAACAAGAAGGACAGGCGTACCAAAGTATATTTTCCATAAGTTATTTTTACAGTGAAATCGAAAGATTATCAATAAAACCTAAATTAATCAAAGCCGGTCCTAAAATAGCAGCTTTGCTGTGTACATGTTTGGGACTGGCTTTGATTTATTAGTTAAAAAATATAAAACTAGGAGAGCATCAAGTGTTAGCGAAGAAAATAAATTTACCGTGCCTGTCCCATTTGTGATGGAGCCAAAACTAGTAGTAATTGTTTATTTTATTATGGGAATAAAATAAAAAAATTAAGGATTAAGGATTAAGAATTTAGAATTTAGGAGGAAACTGGGATACCAGTTTCTTTTGAATTTAAAGGAGTAAAATTTGAGTTTAGGATATAAAACAAACTAAGGCTAGATTTAAGGTTTACAGCCGTAACAAATGGGACAGGCACGAAAGGTATATACCCATAAGATAAAGAGTAGCTCTTAAAATTTAATTACTATAAATATAGGGAAACAAGCTCAAATTCAAATTTATTCAATAACTTTAAAATATTTTTATACAAAATGTAGTGTTGAATTCTAAGCGATTCAGAGCATGTCTCAC
>NZ_LFRG01000058.1:0-19017 GCF_001573875.1 Clostridium sp. ATCC 25772 | reverse complement strand
ATTTTATAGTTAAGATATAGTAAACCGAATAAAAGATTTTAAAGATGAATAAAAGGAGCTATCGCTAACGGATTTAACCCCCCTAATGCGACAGCCCCATTTGACAATTGACAATGTCGGATGAAACTGGATCACCAGTTTCTTTTGAATTGAATGGAGTAAAACTTGAGGTTGAAAGAAAAATTGAAGAAAGTTTAGCAGCTAAGTGTACCACCGTAACAAGAAGGACAGGCGTACCAAAGTGAATTTTCCATAAGTTATTTTTACAGTGAAATCGAAAGATTATCAATAAAACCTAAAGCAATCAAAGCCGGTCCTAAAATAGCAGCTTTGCAGCGTAGTTGTTCGGGACCGACTTCGAGAACTATTGGAGAAAAACTAAAATCAACAAAAGCATCTAGCCCAAAGTATAGCAAAGTAGCCAATTGCGCGTCTGTCCCTCTTGTGAAGGCGTAAAAATTTTGGATAATTGCTTATTCAGGTGTTCGGGACTGGCTTCGATTTATTAGTAGAAAAATATAAAACTAGAAGAGCATCAAGTGTTAACGGAGAAAATAGACCTTACCGTAACTGTTCACTATTCACTCTTAACTAAAATAATCTGTTAGTTATTGATAAAATATTAATTTGAGTTTTCTCATTTAATAAATGAATAAGTTTAAAATTTAACTTGGAACCTTATATAGGGTTCCAAGTTTTAAAATTATCCATTCCAAAACTTGGATACCCAAAATAGTGAGACATGCTCTGAATCGCTTAAAATTCAACACTACACTTTGTATGAAAATATTTTAAAGTTATTGAATAAATTTAAATTTGAGCTTGTTTCCCTATATGAATACAGTTTTATAAATTAAGAAAATAAGTTGGTAAAAGTTCTTTTAAATAGGTTTTATATTGTTTCAGTTTAAGAATAAAAAGAGTTATACATACAAGGTTTTTTCTATATTAAATGGATTAAATATGATAAAATCATATATAGATAAATTAAGAATTTTTACGTTACTTAAAGACAGGGGGCTTACAAATGAATTATGAAGAAGCTATTAGATATATAAAAGAAACAGCTAAATTTGGAAGTAAATATGGGCTTGAAAGAACAGAAAAATTATTAGAGTTTTTAGGGAATCCCCATAAAAAAATAAAAACAATTCATGTTGCAGGAACTAATGGTAAAGGATCTACAACAGCAATGTTAACTTCAATTCTTATGGATAGTGGATATGATGTAGGAACGTATATATCGCCTTATATAGAAGAATTCGAAGAAAGAATACAAATAAATAGAAAAAATATACCTAAAGATGACTTGTGTTATATAGTTTCTAAGGTTAAAGAAGCAGTAGAAAAAGTTTGTGAATGTGGATATGGAAACCCAACAGAGTTTGAAATAATAACCTGCTGTGGATTTTTATATTTCTATAATAAAAATGTTGATTTTGTAGTAGTGGAAGTAGGACTAGGAGGAAGATTAGATTCTACAAATGTTATAAATCCAATTTTAAGTATAATAGGTTCTATAAGTTATGACCATACACAGATATTAGGTGATACAATTGAAAAAATAGCCTATGAAAAGGCAGGTATAATAAAAGAGAATACACCGATTGTATTATTTCCACAAAAAAGAGAAGTAGAACTAGTTGTTGAAAGTGTTGCAAAAGATAAAAATGCTCCGCTTATAAAAGTACCAAAGGATATTGCAAAGTTTGACAAAGTAATTACTATAGATGAGGAGAAAAATTTAGCACAACATATATTAATTAACGATGATATGTTGCAAGAGTATGATTTAGCATTATTAGGAACTCATCAGATATCTAATTCTACTGTAGTTATTTATGCAGCAAAAGAACTTATAAAATTAGGAGTGAATATATCTAAAAAGAATATAAAAGAGGGACTAAAAAAAGTTAAATGGCCAGCAAGGCTAGAAATTATGAATAATAATCCTATGGTAGTAATAGATGGTGCACATAATATAGATGGAATAAAAAAATTAGATGAAAGTATAAAAAAATACTTTAATTATAAAAAGATGGTGCTAATATTAGGGATATTAGCAGATAAGCAAGTTAAGGACATGGTAGAGGTAATAGCACCCAATGCATATAAAGTAATTTGTGTCACTCCAAATAGTGAGAGGGCAGAATTAGCAACAGAATTAAAAAAAGAAATAGACATGTTATCAATTGATTGTGAAGCTATAAAAACTTATGATAAGGCTTATGAAAAAGCCTTATCATACTGTGAAAATGAAGATTTATTATTAGTAAGTGGATCTTTATATATGATTGGAGATATGAGGAAAATAATAAGAAATTTTAAGTAAGGCATAATCAAAGAAATAATAGACCTATATGCTTCGAATCTTTGGTCTATTATTTCTTTTTACAGGCCTAATAAATCAAAAAATGACAAAAACTGTATCAGAATAAATCACTTCAACATAAGATATATGTATAAAAGTAATAGACTTATATAGTGTAAGTTTTAAAATATGTATGTCTTGTGAGGAGGTGATTTTTTGAGTTATCTTTATATTTGCAATTCTACTAGAGATAGAATAGATAAAATAAATATTAATAATTTTACTGTAGAAGATTCTATAGAATTAAATTATCATGAGAAAATAAAACCATTTAAATTATGCCTTTATGATAAAACATTTATAATATCTAGTTTTGAGAATAATAGAATATATTTATTAAAAAATGATGGAGGGATAGAGGAGTTTTATATAGGTTCAGGGTGTAGTCATATGGATTTAATAGGTGGGCAGTTATATATAGTTTGCGAAGAATCTAACACAATAGTGTGTTTTGATGTTCTATCTAAAGAAATAGTAGAAGTAATAAGTTGTGGTATATCACCTCATAGTTTAGACTTTTCACCAGATAATAATAGCATTGTTATAGCAAATACTTTAAGTAATGATATAAGTATCATAGATTTAAAAGAAAAAGAAAAAATAAAGAATATAA
The DNA here is from genome assembly GCF_001573875.1 of Clostridium sp. ATCC 25772. Taxonomy (NCBI): domain Bacteria; kingdom Bacillati; phylum Bacillota; class Clostridia; order Eubacteriales; family Clostridiaceae; genus Clostridium; species Clostridium sp. ATCC 25772. The sequence goes on along the minus strand of NZ_LFRG01000058.1, from coordinate 16,033 downwards.
AAGTTGGTAATTACCCTGTAAAAGCTGTATGGTATGAAAATGGTGAAAAAATATTAGTATGTGAAAGTAATATGGGAGAGGAAACAAAGGGAGAATTAAAGGTTATATCATTAAAATATAATGAAAGAAATAGTATAACTATAGGTAATATACCTATAGATATGTGTTGTTATAATAATTATTGTTATATATCGAATTTAGGTGATGGAACAATAACAATCGTTGACATTACAAAATTAGAAAAAGTTGATGAAATAGAAGTAGGGGGGGTATTAAAAGATATTATTGTAGATGAAAAAAATATATATGTTGAAGATATATATTATAATCAATTAATACAAATAAATAAAATAAGTAAAAACAAAAAAATCATTCCTTTAGATTTTGAACCAAAAGGAATGATTAAAATTTAAGTTTAATCTTCGTCAATTAATGCATTAATAATTTTTGTATATAAATCTGAAGAATTAGATTTCCATTTATAACAAAGTTCTCTAGCTTGCTTATTAGATGCAACACTAACTTTTAAATCTATAAGTGTAGTATCATTTTCGGAAGCAATTAAATTAACTAAATAACTATTTTTATTTTCTATAGTATAATCAGCAGTTACAGTAAGCTCTTTTTTTATACTAGAGATTTTATGCTCCATATATTCTTCAAGCTGAGAAAGTTTTTCTTTAGAGATTCTGTTTTCAAATAATGAAAGAACTTCTTTTCCGTTATCAGCAATAACTAGCCTATCTTTCCCATGGTCAGTAATATGTTTTAAAAGATTTGCAGAGGTTAGTTCTACTATATATTGCTGTAGAGTGAAATAATTCATAAAGTTATTCTCTAAAATTATTTCTGTAATTTGCATATTGGAAATAGGAAGTTTGATTTTATTTAGAATATATAATAATAATAATTTATTCTCTGCTAAGTTCATGGAATCTTCAAACATTCAATTTCCTCCTTTGAATAAAAGTAAAGAGTTATCAATAAAATGTAAGTTCTATTATTTAGTAATTTACATTTAGATTAATTATGATAGTGAAATACGTACTCCATTAATTAGTTTATAAATTATAAAAATATTTTAAGCATTTTTTATAATTAAGTTACTTAGAAGTATTATTCACCTTATGGGTATCCAAAATTCACATCATGTAATTTTGGAGCCCTATATATTTAATATTCATAATATATAAAGTAACCCAGTTAATTATATCTATTTAAATATAATTAAAGAAATTCACATTAAAATTTTTTTATTCACATTAAAGGTATATTTTAAATATTTTCTCTTTAGTAAAATAATCTTGAGCATGTATTTATTCTTTTAATGTTCTTAAATATATTTTAAAATGTAATGTAAAAATTAAGTTCATATTACATTATATCAATGATTAAAAATTATTTCATTATATTTATATGAAAAATTAAAATAGTTTTAGTAATATAGTGAATCAGATTTGAATAATATTTAATTGAACTAGGGAGTTAATTTTGTGGAGGGGATAGAGATATTTAAAGGGGAAAAAAGATTTATAATTACTTTATCAATACTTATGATAATGGGACTTACTATTATAGGAATAAGTAGTACAAGCACTCTTCAGGCATTTTCACAAAGCAATAAAAAGTTACCTATTTATTCAGTTGCTACAAAAGAGAAAAAGATAGCTATAACATTTGATACTACATGGGGAGAAGACAATATGGATGAAATTTTAAATGTTCTTGATAAATATAATGCTAAGGCTACATTTTATGTAGTAGGCCTTTGGATAGATGATTTTCCGGAAGAGGTAAAAGAAATTGATAAAAGGGGTCATGAATTAGGAAATCATAGTAATAAACATCCAAATATGACTACTATATCAGAAGAAAAAATAATAAAAGAATTGGATATAACTGACGCAAAACTATTAGATATTACTGATAAGACCAGTAAAACTTTTAGGTTTCCAGAAGGTGCTTTTAATGATGCAGCATTAGATATTGTAGAAAAAACAGGTAGAAAATGTATACAATGGGATGTAGATAGTATAGATTGGAAAGGTGAAGGTTCAGAAATTGAAGCGGAGAGAGTTTTAAAAAAAGTTAAAGAAGGATCTATAGTATTATTCCATAATGCAAGATATACGCCACAATCTTTAACAATAGTTTTAGAAAAATTATCAAAAGAAGGCTACGAATTTGTTACTATCACAGACTTAATCTATGATGATGAATATAAAATAGATGGTAATGGAAGGCAAATAAAAAACAAATAATACATTGCATAGAAATACTATTTGTATTATAATGGAAACAAATGATTGAAAGTGTAAAATTAAGAATTATAAGAATTTTCATAAAATTGGTCATAGTTATCGAATAACAAGAATATACTATGATATAAAACTAAACTGAACTAAGGGAAAGAGGGGTTACTATGGACAATACAATGTTGAATAACAAAATTTATTTAGAGGGTAAAATTATATCAGGATTAGAATTTAGTCATGAAATGTATGGAGAAGGGTTTTACAATTTTAGTTTAGAAGTTCCAAGATTAAGTGATACTACTGATATTTTAAATATAACAGTTTCAGAAAGACTTACAACTGGTATAGATATGAGTTTAGGCACTGAAGTAATAGTAGAAGGACAGTTAAGGTCTTATAATAAATTTGTAGATGGATCTAATAGACTTATATTAACTGTTTTTGCTAGAGATATTAGAGAATTAAAAGAAAAGAGCAAAAACCCAAATCAAATTTTCTTAGATGGATATATATGTAAGGAGCCTATATATAGGACAACTCCTTTTGGTAGAGAAATTGCAGATATGCTATTAGCAGTAAATAGATTATATAACAAGTCTGATTATATACCTACTATTGCGTGGGGAAGAAATTCAAGATTTTGTAAGAGCTTAGAAGTTGGAGATAACATAAGAATTTGGGGAAGAGTTCAAAGTAGAGAATATCAAAAAAGAGTATCTGATACTGAGGTGGTTAAGAAAATAGCATATGAAGTATCTATATCAAAAATGGAAAGAGTTGAAGAAGACGAAAGCGATGTGGCTATTTCTGATACAGAAAACAAGGAATTTGATATGGAAGAGAATGAAAATAAAAATTGTAATGAGAGTGAAGAAATTCAAGATGTAATATAGAAGATAAGAAAAAGGTGCTTTGCACCTTTTTTATTTTCTAAGATCATCTAATAATTCAGTTTTACCTTTAGTCTTATTATCTACAGATTTAATAATTTTAGCAGGACAACCTGCAACAACTACATTATCAGGTACATCTTCAGTAACAACAGAACCTGCTGCTACAACAGAGTTTGCACCAATTTTTACACCTTCAAGTATAACAGCATTAGCACCAATTAGAGCGTTATCTCCAATTTCACATGGAGATTTGCTAGGCGGTTCTAAAACCCCAGCAACAACAGCGCCAGCTCCAAGATGAACTCTTTTACCTAGTTTTCCTCTAGCACCTATTACTGCATTCATATCAACCATGCTTTCTTCGCCGACTTCAGCACCAATATTAATAACTGCACCCATCATTACAACTGCATTTTTACCAATACTAACTTTATCTCTGATTATAGCTCCTGGTTCTATTCTAGCATTGATATCTTTCATATCTAGCATAGGGATTGCAGAATTTCTTCTATCGTTTTCTACTCTAAAATTATTGATTATGCTATTATTTTTATCTAAGAAATCTTTAACCTCATCATAGTTTCCAAATAATATGTAAAAATTTCCATGACCATAACATTCTATGTTATCAAATTTACAATTGTTTAAATCGCCATTTACATATACTTTTACTGGGGTAGCTTTTTTTGATTCTTTTATAAATCTAGCTATCTCATATGGATCTGTTAAATTATAATTCATATATATAACTCCTTTCATTAGTTAATACTCACAACATAAATGATATAATAAAATAAAAATTATTTAAAGACATATATGTAATATTTATGTGTTTTTATAAAAAAGTTTATACGTTAATATAAAACTATACATTAATAATTATAAATTATCAATATAAACCCAATTTATGTAGAGTCCAAAAGTTCATTTGAATTTATAGTTTTATGAAGGAAAATTTTTTAGAAGTTTTCTAATCCCAACTTTTAGTTTAGAACTAATTGAAAATGATAAAAATTTTAAATGTAAAATTAAAGCTTTTTATAAAAAGTGAATAGTATTTTACAATTAGATTTAAAATACATATATAATAAAGTAGGAGGAAATGATTTTGGGAAATTTAAAAGAAGGATACATTCAAATATATACAGGAAATGGAAAAGGAAAAACTACTGCAGCTATGGGATTAGCAACTAGAGCAGCCGGAAACAAATACACTGTATATGTTGTTCAGTTTTTAAAAACAGGTAATACAGGAGAACTTGAAAGTGCTAAAAAAATGGCTCCATATTTTAATATATTTAGGTTTGAAAAGACTAAAGGATTTTTTTGGACTTTAAATGAAGAAGAAAAACAACAATTAAAGCTAGAAATACGAGAAGCATATAATTTTTGCTTACAAACTATAAAAAATAGAACATGTGATATTTTAATATTGGATGAAGTAATTGGTGCTGTAACCAATAAACTTTTGACAGAAGAACAGATAATATATCTTATGGATAATAAGCCTAACGATATGGAACTTATAATCACTGGAAGAGATCTTCCTGAAAAAATAGCAGAAAAGGCAAATCTTATAACAGAGATGAGAGAAGTGAAGCATTATTATAATGAAGGAATTCCAGCTAGAAAAGGAATAGAATTTTAATATAGAATTGGGGTAATTAAAGATGGATAATATTTTTTGTGAAAATATAAAAAAAGTGGAAATATCAGGCATAAGAAAATTTTATAATAAGGTTTTAAAGGTTAATGATGCAATATCATTAACGTTAGGTCAGCCAGATTTTCCAATGCCAGAATCAGTAAAAAATGGAGTTTTAAAATCAGTTGATGAAAATAAAACTACATATACACCAAATGCTGGCATATTAGAGCTTAGACAAGAGATAAGTAATTACTTGAAGAATAGTAGTATAGAGTATGAGGAAGATGAGATATGCATTACAGTAGGAGGTAGTGAAGGTCTTATGAGTACTTTTATGGCACTTATAAATAGTGGAGATAAAGTATTAATACCTAATATAGCATATCCTGCATATGAAAGCATAACTCAAATTGTAGGTGGTGATATAATAAATTACAAATTGAATGAAGATTTTACTATAAATATTACTCATTTAAAGGAAATGATTAATACTCACAAACCTAAAATATTAGTATTATCATGTCCAAGTAACCCTTGTGGAAGTATACTTACATTAGAAGAAAAGGAAAGTTTGCATCAGATAATAAAGGAAAATGATATTATAGTTATAAGCGATGAAATTTATGCGTCTCTTTGTTATGGTGATTATTATTCTATAAGTCAGTGCTATGATATAAGAGAAAAGATAATAATGGTTAGTGGTTTTTCTAAGATGTTTTCTATGACAGGTCTAAGAGTAGGGTATATATGTACTACAAAATATATTATGGAAAATATATTAAAGGTTCACCAATATAATGTATCTTGTACTACATCTATAAGTCAGTATGGGGCTTTATCAGGATTAAAATATGGTCTTAAAGATGTTGAAATTATGAAATTAAAATTTAAAAAGAGAAGAGATTATGTATATACACGATTGAAAGATATGGAATTAGAGGTATGCAGACCAGATGGAGCTTTTTATATATTCCCATCTATAAAAAAATTTAATATGACAAGTGAAGAATTTTGTCATAGACTTTTAAATGAAGAAAAAGTAGCAATAGTTCCAGGAACTGCTTTTGGAGAAGGCGGCGAAGGATATATTAGAATATCTTATTGCTATAGTGATGAAGAATTGCAAATTGCTTTAGAAAAATTAGGAAATTTTATAAAAAAAATATAGCTCTAGGTTTTCTAGAGCTATATTTTTTATAAATTAGTATTTACGATATTATCCATAGAGTATAGACCTTTAGATTTATTAAATATAAATTCACAGGCTCTTAATGCACCTATTGCAAAAACTTCTCTAGATATAGCAGAATGTTTTATTGAAATAACTTCACCGGCACCGGCAAATATAACTTCATGTTCTCCAACTATATTTCCACCGCGAACTGTGTGTATGCCTATCTCTTTTTCATCTCTTTTTGAGATTCCTTCTCTTCCATATATGAAATTAGTATCTGAATCTATAGAATCTTTAATAGTGTTAGCAAGAAGTAATGCAGTACCACTAGGAGCATCTACCTTTTGATTATGATGTTTTTCTATTATTTCTATATCAAAATCTTTAAAAAGTAAATTACTTATATTTTTTAGTACAGCATTAACTATATTTATACCAATAGACATATTTGCAGAATAGAAAACAGGAATAGCATTAGCCAATTCTAATATTTGTGATTTTTCTTCATTAGAATATCCTGTAGTACAAAATATTACTGGTTTATTGTTTTTAAGTGCAAAGGTTGAAATATCTTTTAAAGAATCAGGTCTAGAAAAATCTAAAATTACATCTATATCTACATTGCAATCAGATATAGTACTGAATATTGGATAATTTAAAGTATTATCGTTAAATTTATCAATACCAGCTACTATTTCTAAATTTTTAAAGTTTTTAGATGTGGCAGAAATCATTTTTCCCATTTTCCCACTACATCCAACTAAAAGTACTTTTACCATAGTATCCTCCTAAATGATTTAAAGCTTCTATAGGGTTTTAAATCAGAAAAATATAGAAGCTTTAAATTTTATAATAAGTTATGAACAGATAAAGAACATTTTAAAGTTTCCTTATTTTTATCTTCCATATTAACAAGCGGTAATCTTAAATCACCTACATTTTTATTCATTAAATTAAGAGCTGTTTTAACAGGGATAGGGTTAGTTTCTATAAATAAATTGTTAGATAAATCTAATGTATCTAGTTGTAGCTGTAATGCTTCATTAACTTTACCTTCTTCAAATAATTTGCATATATTATGAACTTTATCAGGAATTATATTAGCAAGAACGGATATAACACCTATACCGCCCATAGCTAATATTGGAACTATTTGATCATCATTTCCAGAATAGATATCTAGTTTATCTTTACATAAAGCTTTTATTTTTATAATTTGGCTCATATCGCCACTAGCTTCTTTAACTGCAACTATATTTTTAAATTCACATATTTCTTTTAATGCTTCAGGTGGTATATTCATACCAGTTCTACCTGGAACATTATAAACTATTATTGGCGTATTTACATTGTCATTTACAGCTTTAAAGTGTGCAACAAGGCCTTTTTTACTAGTTTTGTTATAGTATGGATTTATAACTAATAATCCATCTACTCCTACTGATTCAGCATATTTACTCATTTCTATAGCAGAAGCTGTATTGTTACTTCCAGTACCAGCAATTACAGGAATCCTTTTGTTTATAGTATCAACAGTAAATTTTATTGTATCCTTTTTTTCTTTTTCAGTCATTGTAGAAGCTTCACCAGTAGTTCCACAAATTATAATTGCATCTGTATTATTAGATATATGCCATTCCAATAATTCTTTTAATTTATTAAAGTCAACTCCTGTTTTAGTAAAAGGGGTAATTATAGCTACTCCAGAACCTTTAAAAATACTCATAATAACAATCCTTTCTAAAATAAATTTTTGTTTTTAAGATATATAATTAAATAAGATTTTTTTCAATAAATACTTCAGCAATTTGAATTGCATTTAGTGCGGCACCTTTTCTTATGTTGTCGGCAACAACCCAAATATTAACCCCATTGTCTGTGCTAAAATCTCGTCTTATTCTACCAACATAAACCTCATCTTTTCCAGCAACGTCTATAGGCATAGGATAAACACAATTTTCAATATCATCTTTTAAAACTATGCCTTTAGCAGAGGCGTAAAGTTTGAATATATCTTCTATATTAAAAGAGGATTTTAATTCAATATTAATACTTTCACTATGTCCATGATATACAGGAACTCTAACAGTAGTTGCTGTTATTTTTAAAGAATCATCATGAAAAATTTTTCTTGTTTCATTTATCATTTTCATTTCTTCTTTAGTGTATCCATTCTCTAGGAACACATCTATTTGTGGTATTAAGTTAAAAGCTATAGGAGATGTGAATTTTTTAGGGCTTTCTCCTTTTGAACCATTTTCAAGATCTTTAAATCCACCTAAACCAGCTCCAGAAACAGCTTGATAAGTTGAATATATGATTCTATCTATTCCATATGCATCATATATTGGTTTTAAAGCTACCATTGCTTGTATTGTAGAACAATTAGGATTAGCAATGATGCCTTTATGATTTTTTATATCTTCCCAGTTAACCTCTGGAACAACTAATGGAACTTCAGGATCCATTCTAAAGGCACTACTATTATCTATAACGATGGCTCCATACTTTACAAAGGTTTTAGCAAATTTTAAACTAGTGTCACCACCAGCTGAAAATAGTGCGAAGGTAATTTTTTTGTTTTTAATATTATCTTCAGTTAATTCTTCTACAATTACTTCTTTATTTTTAAAAACTAAAGTACTACCTGCAGAACGTTTAGAAGAAAAAAAATAAATATTATCTATAGGAAAGTTTCTTTCTTCTAATATACTTATAAATTGTCGTCCTACCATTCCAGTAGCACCTACAACAGCTACATTATAATTCAAAATAATCACTCCTCAAATATCTATTATAATCGTATTATATGAGAAAATATAATTGATGTATTAGCTCTAAAATTAAGTTGTTAATTTAGAATTAAAATTTATTTATTTCTCTATAATATTATTATATATTTTTACATAATAAAGTTATATACTTTTGTAAAAATATGCATATTAAAATATATGAAACAATATAAAAAATATTAGCTTCTATTAGTATATTAAAATAATTATATAAAAAAAGATATATATATATGAATAAAAAATAAAAAAATAAGTTTGAAAACAATTACAAAGCGAAAAAAATGCAATTTATAGCAAAATTAATTGCAAAAAAAAATTAAAAAATAAAAATAAAATAAAATAATTTTATGTAATATTTTTACAGAGATTAAAACAATATATGAATTGTTAAAAGTTGGTTTAAAAAAAATTGCAATTTCTATGAAAAATAGATGAATTTAAAAAATAAAAATATTAAACTTAGTATAATAAATAAAATGTATTAAATTGATTAGAAAAATTTATTTTAAAATAGTAAACGTTGTACAAATAAAATACATTTTAAAATTGCTGCTGTTAAAAAAAAATTAAAAAATAGTTTTAAATTTAAGCATAATAAATATAATTACTTACATAAACATATATATAAATAAAATATTATAAGTTAAAAAATAGAAAAAATATCAGAAAAATTAGGAGGATATTTATTATGACTTGAATTTAAGTAAGAAATAGTGAAAAACAAATAATTAAGACTTAATTTTAGCACAACTTAAAAATAACAGTTTTAAAGGGAAACTTTATACTAGTTATTTGTAAAACAATTATACTATATTAAAAAATAAATAATTAATATAAAATTGTAAAAAAGTATATTTTGGATTGAATATAATAGTAGAAAAAAGAACAATGTTTACAAATTAGAAATAAGTTTTTCCAGAATAAAGAAAATTAATGGTTTTTAGCATTAAAAAGATAAAAAAAATTTGAAAAAACCATTAAAAGTAATAAAATTTCATAAACAAATGAAAACTAAATTGTTTGACAATTGAAAAGTGATATGATAGTATTATAAAAAATAAAAATTTCCAAATAATTCTGTTTGGATTTTGGTAAAAAGTTAAGTGTAAAAGTTAAGTGGCAGTGGTTGAAGGTGTATACAAAATATGAATATGTTTAAAAATAAAATATTAATAAATTGAAAATTTAGATAAAAATATAATTTTATGATTTAGGGCGTAAAATTAATTGGAATTATCTAAAAATTCAAAATATAATACGCAATTAGATCCATTGTCACAAAATAAGGGGGACTAATAATGAAAAGCAAAAGAATGTTAGCGACAATATTAACAGTTTCATTAACAGCTTCAATAGCTCTTGCTGGCTGTGGAAGTGGTGCAAATGAAAGTGCTAATGGAGAAAATGTAGGAGAAGGAACAAAAGATGCAGAGCAATACTTAAATGTATTAACATTAGAACCAAAAACTTTAGATGTTTCTAAGAGTACTGATACATACTCTTCAGAGGTTTTAGTTCAATGTATGGATGCATTAACAAGAACAGAAACTAAAGATGGAAAGGAAGAAGTCGCTCAAGGAGTAGCAGAAAGTTGGACAACTTCCGAAGATGGATTAAAATGGACATTTAATTTAAGAGAATCTAATTGGAGTGATGGAAAACCTGTTACTGCTAAAGATTTTGAATACTCAATAAAAAGAACAATGAAACCTGAAACTGGATCACCTTACGCATTCTTGTTATATCCGATAAAAAATGCGGAACAAGTGAATTCAAGTAAGTTACCAATTGAAGAGTTAGGAGTTAAAGCAGTTGACGATAAAACATTAGAAATTACACTAGAAAGTCCATGTCCATACTTTTTAGGAATAACGTCTTTTAAAGTAATGCAACCACAAAGACAAGATATTGTAGAGCAAAATGGAGAAAAATATGGTTCAGAAGCGAATACATTAATATTTAATGGACCATTTAAAATTACAGATTGGACACATAATAACCAAGTTGTATTAGAAAAAAATGATCAATATTGGGATAAAGATAAAGTAAGTTTAGATAAACTAACAATGAAAATAATAAAAGAAGTGCCATCAAGAATGAGTGAGCTTTTAAATGGATCACTAGATACTTGTGGTGTAACTAAGCCTGAATGGATTAAAAAATTTGATGAAACTGGAAACTTTAATGTTATAAATGCTTATGATGGAGCTACAACATATGCATTCTTTAATACTAAAGATAAGTATATGTCTAATGCCAAAATCAGAAAAGCATTTATAATAGCAGCAGATAGAGAAGGTACAGTTCAAACTTTATTTAAAGGGTTAGCAGAACCAGCATATGCTTGGTGCCCACCAGCAGTAAAAAGTGGTGAGGAAACATTTAGGAGTAAATCTGAAGATTTTGTTAAAAAACTAAAAGATGAAAATCCAGATCCAAAGGCATTGTTAGTAGAAGGATTGAAAGAGTTAGGACTAGATACAGATCCATCTAAACATACATTTAAGTACTTACAATCTGGCACTAATGCAGAGGCAAAAGAATTCTCTGATTTTGCACAACAAAATTACAGTCAAGTATTAGGTGTAAATGTTCAAGTGGAACAGGTTGATTTTCCAATTTTCCAAAAGAGAACAAAGGAATTGGATTATCAAATAGCTGCAGCTGGATGGACAGGAGACTATAATGATCCAATGACATTCTTTGACGTGTTTATAACAGGTGCAGGTGCTATTGATAATGGTTGGGAAAATCCAGAATATGATGAAATAATTAAAAAAGCTAAAAATTCTAATGACCAAAATGAAAGAGCGGAACTGTTTAAGCAAGCAGAAGAATTACTTTTATATAAAGAAGGAGTTATTTCGCCATCAGTTTATAGAAAAAGAAATACTTATGTAGCTAAATATGTTCATGATGTAATGTATCCATTATTCGGAGTAAATGATTATAAATACGCTTATACTTCTGGAAGAAAGTAAGGGTGTTTTACAATAAAAGTGCAACGAACTTATAAAAATAGTTCGTTGCAAGCACTTTATTTTAATGGAGGGATGATGTGATGTTAAAATTTACGTTAAAAAGACTGGGGTACATGTTTGTAACGCTATTTATAGCTATAACAATAACATTTATGTTAATACATGCTATACCAGGTGACCCACTGGCTTCTATGGCTAGAAACTTGCCACCACAAATTAAGGCAAACTATTATCAAAAATATGGTTTGAATGAGCCGGTAATAGTGCAGTATCAAAAATTTATAAAAAATGCACTACATGGAGATTTAGGAGAGTCTATAACTTATGCAGGAAGAAGTGTTACAGAATCTATTACAAGTTATGCACCGATTTCAGCTAAAATAGGAATACAAGCTATAGCAATAGGATTTACTTTAGGAATTTTATTAGGTATTATAGCGGCATTTAATAGAGGAAAATGGCCTGATTATTTAGTTATGTTTATAGCGATTTTAGGTATTTCTGTACCTAGTTTCGTAATTGGAGCGTTATTACAATTCTTCTTCACAGTTAAATGGATGTTATTGCCATCAACTGGTTGGGCTGGGTTTGGAATAAGTGGACTTAAATACACAGTACTTCCAACTATAGCATTAAGTTTTGGATCTATAGCGACTTATGCAAGATATATGAGAGCAAATTGTCTTGATGTAATAGGACAAGATTATATATTAACTGCAAAATCTAAAGGTGTTTCAAAGGTAAGCTTAATATGGAAACATGTTATAAGAAATGCGATACTTCCAGCTATAACATTATTAGGACCTCAAATTGCGAATATATTTACAGGATCATTTGTTATTGAAAGTATATTTGCTATACCTGGATTAGGACAATATTTCGTTTCATCAATAAACGACAGAGATTATCCAATGGTTATGGGACAAACAATATTCATTTCTTTTTTATTTATCTTCTCACTATTTGTAGTTGATATAGTATATGGATTAGTTGACCCAAGAATCAGAGTTTCAGGTGGAAAGAAATAGGGGGGTGTGTATTATGGCAGAATTATCAAAAGAAAAGTTTGAAATTATAGGTTGTAAAGAATTAGATTCAGATTTGATTTTAAGACCTAGTATGACTTATTGGCAAGATGCTTGGAGAAGATTAAAGCAAAATAAAGTTGCAATATTATCACTTTGTATACTGATAGCTTTAACTATAATGGTTATTATAGGTCCTATAATAGCGAGAGCTATATCTGGTGTAGGTTTTGAAGTTACAAATAATGATTTAGTAAATCAACCACCAAATTCACAGTATTGGTTTGGTACAGATCAATTAGGAAGAGATACTTTCGGAAGGGTATGGCAAGGTGGTAGGGTATCTATATTTATAGGTATTGTTGGAGCTATTGTAGATACTGTTATTGGTTCTATATATGGCGGTGTATCAGGATTCTTCGGTGGAATAGTTGATGATATAATGATGAGAATATTGGAGATACTATACAGTATTCCTTATTTAATAATAGTAATATTATTTTCTTTGATATTTGGAAAGGGAATTGGATCGCTGATTTTAGCCATGACTGTTACAGGATGGTGTTATATGGCTAGACTTGTCAGAGGACAATTGCTACAAATAAAAGAGCAAGAATATGTTCTTGCAGCAAAGGCATTAGGTGCAAGTTCATCAAGAATAATAGCAAGACACTTAATACCAAACACACTAGGTGTTATGATTGTTGCCATAACATTTGATATACCTGGATTTATATTTGGTGAAGCATTCTTAAGTTATATCGGACTTGGCGTACAATCACCAGACACAAGCTGGGGTGCGTTAGCATCAGCTGCTCAACAGAATTTAATATTCTATCCAGAGCAATTGTTATTCCCAGCATTAGCGATTTCTTTAACGATGCTATCATTCCAATTACTTGGAGATGGTCTGAGAGACGCATTAGATCCAAAATTACGTCAGTAGTAGGAGGGAATAGCTATGGAAAAAATATTAGATATAAAAGATTTGAGAGTTTCGTTTCATACTTATGCTGGTGAAGTTCAATCAGTAAGAGGTATAAGCTTTCATTTAAATAAAGGTGAAACATTAGCAGTAGTTGGAGAATCTGGTTGTGGTAAAACTGTTACAGCGAAGGCTATAATGAGATTGCTTCCAGAACCGATGCCGGCAGAAATAAAAGAAGGAAGTAAAATTGAATTTGATGGAAATAGTGTTTTAGATATGAATGAAAAAGATTTAAGGGAGCTTAGAGGTGCAGATATATCTATGATATTCCAAGACCCGATGACTTCTTTAAATCCAACTATGACAATCGGAAAACAAATATCAGAAAGTTTAATTATTCATAGAGGAATGAGCAAAGATGAGGCTATGAAAGAAGCTATAAAAATGCTTGATCTTGTTAATATTCCTAATGCAGATAAGAGGGCTTATCAATACCCACATGAATTTTCAGGCGGTATGAGACAAAGGGCCATGATAGCTATAGCGCTTGCATGTAACCCTAAAATTCTTATAGCAGATGAGCCAACTACTGCCCTTGATGTTACTATTCAAGCGCAAATTATGGACCTTATAGGAGATTTACAAGAAAAACTTGGAACAGCTGTTATTTTGGTAACTCATGACTTAGGTGTTGTTGCAGACGTTGCAGATAGAATTCAAGTTATGTACGCAGGCCAAATAATAGAAAGAGGAAATGTAGATGAAATATTCTATAATCCACAGCATCCATATACTTGGGCGCTGTTGCAATCAGTTCCTAGATTAGACACTAAAAATAAAGATGTATTATATGCATTAAATGGAACACCTCCAGACTTAATAAAACCACCTGTTGGATGTCCTTTTGCAGCTAGATGTGAATATTGTATGGGAATTTGCAGGGAAGCAATGCCAGAGGTTACAGTTGTTAGTGATACTCATGAAGTATCTTGTTGGTTAAAACATTCAATGGCACCTAAGATTGAAGTTCCTAAAGTTCTGAAAAGAGGTGAAGAGTAATGGCTAGTGAAAGAATAAAAAAAGATAATAATGAAATTTTAATAAATGTTAAAAACTTAAAAAAATACTTTAATGTAGGAAAAAATGCTACATTAAAAGCTGTTGATGACGTTAGTTTTCATATCTATAAAGGAGAAACTTTAGGACTTGTTGGTGAATCAGGTTGTGGTAAAACAACTTGTGGTAGAACAGTTATGGGTCTTTATGAGGCTACAGATGGAGAAATATTATTTGATGGTCATGATATAAGTAAACTAAATAAAAAAGAAAAAAAGCAGTTTGCAAGAAGAGCTCAAGTAATATTTCAAGACCCATATGCATCATTAAATCCTAGAATGACTGTTGGTGATATAATTGGTGAAGGCATAGATATACATGGATTATACAGCGGTCAGGAGAGAACGGATAAGATATATCACCTTTTACAATTAGTTGGATTAAATAAAGAGCATGCATCAAGATTTCCACATGAATTTTCAGGTGGACAAAGGCAAAGAATAGGTATAGCTAGAGCTCTTGCTATAGAGCCAGATTTTATAGTTTGTGATGAGCCTATATCTGCACTAGATGTGTCAATACAGGCTCAAGTAGTAAACCTACTTATAAAATTACAAAACGAGCTAGGATTAACTTATCTATTTATTGCCCATGATTTATCTATGGTTAAGCATATATCAGATAGAGTTGGAGTTATGTACCTTGGTACTATGGTTGAGCTTGCATCAAGTCATGATTTATACGAAAAGCCATTACATCCATATACTCAAGCACTACTTTCATCAATTCCTATACCAGATCCGGAGATTGGAAGGAGCAAAAATAGAATAGCTCTTGAAGGAGAAGTTCCAAGTCCAATAAATCCAAAGCCTGGATGTAGATTTGCAGCTAGATGTAGATATGCTAAACCTATTTGTAGTGAAAAAAATCCAGAGTTTAAAGAAGTTGAACCAAATCACTTTGTAGCATGTCACTTATTATAAAGTGTAATATGAAGTTTTTATAAAAAGAATGGTTTTAAATGAGTTTATTCATTTAAAGCCATTCTTTTTAATTGATTTAAATTTATACAGGGTTCTAAACTAAATTCTAAAGTTATTCATTTATCAAGTGAGAAAGCTTAAATTAATATTTTATCAATAACTAACAGATTATTTTAGTTAAAAGTTAAGAGTGAATAGTGAACAGTTGTGGTTATTACTACTCACTTCGTTCCTAGTAATTATCAACGTATCTTTTTATAAATTTGCAAAGCAAATTATATTGATAGATTTTTTAAAA
>NZ_LFRG01000057.1:0-20268 GCF_001573875.1 Clostridium sp. ATCC 25772 | reverse complement strand
TTTTCTCAACTGATAACAAAAATTTGATGAATAAATTTAAATTCGAGCTTGTTTCCCTATATAGGGTTCCAAGTTGACTCTTAAAATTATCCATTCCAAAACTTGGATACCTAAAATAGTGAGACATGCTCCGAATCATTTAGAAGTCAATGCTGAATCTTGTATGAAAATATTTTAAGGTTATTGAATAAATTTAAGTTGGAGCTTGTTTCCCTATAATATATAGAAAAATAATCTTAAAGTTTAATTTATGTACAAATCATAAGAAGTTTTAATATTTATTCCTTAGATATAAGTGGATTTTTAGTATATATAATTTTTTAGGTATGTTAAAATTATAATTTGTAAAATATGATTTTAGAACAATATAAAAACAAGTAAAATAAGATATTAAAATTATAAATATTAAAAGTTTCTAGCTGAAGAGTTAAAAATTATTCTTCAGTTTTTTATTTTTAAAAATATAGATAGAGTAGTAATTATATTTTTGAATATAATAATAAAAACATATTGCAATGAGTTTTAATATGTATTATTATTAATTTGCGACTAAATAATAATTATTATCAATAACTTTGTCTTATTATTTAAAAAAAGGAAGAAAGAGGGATAAAAATGAGTATTGTTAAAATAAGTGAAAATGCATTTAAAGAATTTAAACAATTCTTAAATGATAATGAAGTTACAGCTGATGTAATAAGAATACATTTTGCAGGTATGGGCTGAGGAGGTCCAGCATTTAGTCTTGTTCTGGATGAACAAAAAGAATCAGATAACACTGAAGAAATGCAAGGTTTGACATTCTTAGTAGATAAAGATGTCACTGCACAATTTGGTAAATTAACAATATTATCCAGTGAAGAAAATGGAATGGGTGGATTTTCTATAGAGCCTGAAACTAAATCAGAAGGTGGCGGATGCGCATCTTGCTCAAGTTGTAGTTAGTCTTTAAAATATATTAATTATAAATAAATTAAAAGTGGTGCCAAAACAGGCACCACTTTTAGTTTTAAAATAAAAAAATTAAAGTGAAAAATAATCACAAAAGAGTATATAGTTACATACCATATTAGTACAAGTAAATATTTGAAATGTACTTTAACAAGGACTTAATAAAAACTAAAAAGTTAAAATTTTAACAAGTGAAGAAATATGATGATTTGTGCTAAGGAGTAATTATATAGTACATAAATTTTTTGTTTTATAAGCTGTTATTAGCTTAGAGGTTAAATTGTGGGGGTGTAGCTATGGAGTGGACAGATATAGTTATTAGACTATTATTAGCTTTTATTATTGGAGGGGTTATTGGACAGGATAGAGAGAACAATCGTAGACCAGCAGGGCTTAGAACTCACATGTTGGTTTGTGTAGGTGCTACAGTTACATCTATGGTACAACTTTGTACAATGGAATATGCAATTAACCTAATAAGTACTAATCCAGAACTTTCTCAAGTGTTAAAAGTGGATTTATGTAGGCTTGGAGCACAAGTAATAACAGGAGTCGGATTTTTAGGTGCAGGAACAATAATACATGAAAAAGGGTTAGTGAAAGGTCTTACAACAGCAGCATCTATATGGGCAGTTGCATGTATAGGCCTTGGTGTTGGAATGGGGTTCTATTTTTTATCAATAGTTTCAACTATAGCAGTGTATTTTGTTTTGGTGTTTTTTAAAAAAGCAGAGAATAAGTATGCAGACGGTAAAAAAATGAAAATATATTTAGAATATGAAGATAAATATGAAGCTACAAAAGTTTTCTATGAAATTTTAAAAGAAGAAAATATAAAAATATGTGGAATGGAGTGCAGTGTAAAAGAAGAAAGTAATAAAAAAATTGAAAGTTGCACATACTATATGATGATTCCAATAAGTGTTGATATATTAGAACTTTTAGATAATATTATTTTAACTCAAAAGTTTATACAAGTTAAGTTTATTTGAATATAAAATTAAACTCAAACAATTAATTAAGTAAATAGAAAATAACAACAAGGAGAGTAATGTAATGGGTACAGTTATAGAAAACGGTTCTCTTATAATACTTATAGTGTCTTTATATGTTATGGTAATAACTTTAAAGAGATTTGAAGATAAAGAGAGAAGAGTATTAACATTAGAAGAATGTCGGCATATAGTTGTCTGGCACAATGATCTTAATAGAAAAATAGATCCACCAGAAAAGTTAGATAAGATTGTTGAGCGGGTCACAAATGGCGAAATCGTTCAGGTAGATAGTAAAAAAGTTTATAATGATATTATAAAAATAACTACCAAAGCTATGAAATTTAATAATTTAATACTTGTAAAGCCTAAAAGAAAGTGATATACTTAATAAAAATAATAATCTTTAAAATAGTCCAGAGAGGCTGCAAGATTTAATAAGTTAAGTTGAAATATTACTATTATAACTAGGAATATTATAACTTCTTGCAGTCATGCAAGAAGTTTTTTTATTATAAAATATTATATAAAGTAAATAACTTAGAACAAAGATTATCAAATTAAAGACAATATTGCCTTTAAATCAGTCCAGAGAGGCTGAAAAGGAGAAAGTTAATTTCTCCTTGAAAAAATTTTTCAGGAGGTTTTGTTATGACAGAAAAAGCAATATCTATATCCAAATCAAATGAGGGAGGATGTTTACTAGCTAAATTAAAAAGAATAATTTTAGCGAGTCAACACCTAATAGCTATGTTTGGAGCTACCGTTTTAGTTCCGATATTAACAGGTTTTAATCCATCAATAGCACTTATAGCAGCAGGATGTGGAACGTTAATATTTCATTTTTGTACTAAAGGAAAAGTTCCAGTATTCTTAGGGTCATCTTTTGCATTCATATCTGTAATAATATCAGTTAGTGAAATGCATGGCGGTGACTTAAGTTATGCTCAAGGTGGAATCATGGTAGCAGGATTTTTATATGTGATATTATCCTTCGGGGTAAAAAAAGTAGGTGTTAAAAATATAAAAAGATATTTGCCAGCACAAGTGGTAGGACCTATGATTATAGTAATAGGTTTAAACTTAATACCTACGGCATTTAATATGGCATCAGAAAATTTATTAATAGCAGCAATAACACTTATGACAGCCATAGTAATTAAAACTTTTGGTAAAGGTTTTTTAAAACAATTGTCAATATTAATAGCAGTTATAATAGGTTATAGCATATCGTTAGTATTACAAATTGTTGATACATCTATAATAGCTAATGCACCATTAATAGCAATGCCAGCTTTCAATTTGCCTAAATTTGATTTAGCATCAGTAGCTGTTATAGCACCAGTAATACTAGCTGTATTAATGGAACATGTTGGGGATATAACAACCAATGGACAAGTTGTAGGGAAAAACTTTATAGAGGATCCAGGGTTAAATAAAACATTACTTGGTGATGGTCTTGCAACAATGTTTTCTGCGTTAATAGGTGGACCGGCTAATACTACTTATGGAGAAAATACAGGAGTACTAGCTTTAACAAAAAATTATGATCCATCTATATTAAGGTTAACAGCTGTAATAGCTATATTACTAGGGGTTGTAGCTAAAGTAGGAGGGTTCTTACAATCAATACCATCTTGCGTTATGGGAGGAATAAGTTTAATACTATTCTCTATGATTTCGATGGTAGGTGTGAAAAGTATAAAAAATGAAGGTGTGAAATTTAATTTTAAGAACATAATAGTTATGGCAACTATATTAATAGTAGGTTTAGGAACTGGCATACTAGAAAGAAACTTTGGTATAGTTTTAGGAATTCCAATTACAGAAACAGTAAAGATTTCAGGATTGAGTTTAGCAGCAATATTAGGTGTACTTTTAAATAGTATTATAAATAGGAAAGTAATAAAAGAAAATAAAAATATATAGAATAATAGAATAATAGAATAAAGAATGCTTTAAGATGGCAAACATCTTAAAGCATTTTTAAATTTAGCAGATAAATATTTTTAAGATATAAAAGTTTAATTATTTGATAGTGAGTTATGTTGGAAAAACATATGAAACAACAAAAATTAAGCATTAACATTAATAAAATATATTAATAAAAAGTTAATAATAAATGAATGGAAATAATGAAAAAAATACAATTAATAATGAAAAATAAATAATATTTAATAAAAAATTATACTATAATTAAAAACAAAGTATTTATTACATAAACACTTTGTTCAATTTAAGAGAAAATAGAAAATTGACAGAAAAATTATAAAAGTATGTCGAAAATACTTGAAAAAAGATGAAGAGAAATATATAATTAAATTGTAACAATTTTAACAAAAATTTAACAACAAGGAGGAAAAATAATGAGTAACGAAAAGAAGAAAAAATCCTTCCCGACGGCCTTTACGGTATTATTTATAGTGTTAATACTTGTAGCGTTATTAACTTACTTAGTGCCAGCAGGAAGCTATGCTAAACTTAAATATAATACAGAAGCAGACAAGTTTGTTATAACAATGCCGAAAGGTGACACTAAAGAGTTGCCAGCAACACAAGAAACTTTGGAAAGCTTAGGTGTTAAAGTTAATGTTGAAAAATTTACAGAAGGAAGCATTAGCAAGCCAATAGCAATTCCAGATACATATGAAGAACTTCCAAGTAATCCACAAGGTTTAGTGAAAATTTTATCAGCACCAATACAAGGTGTGTATGATTCAATAGATATTATAATGTTTGTATTTATTTTAGGTGGAATTATCGGAGTTATAAACCATTCTGGAGCTTTTGATGCAGGGATTGCTAGTCTATCAAGAGCTACAAAAGGAAGAGAAATGTTACTTATAGTTATAGTTACTGTATTAGTAGCAGCAGGAGGAACAAGTTTTGGATTAGCAGAAGAAACTATAGCATTCTATCCTATACTTATGCCAATATATTTAGTATCAGGTTATGATGCGTTAGTATGTATAGCTGCAATATACTTAGGTTCAACGATAGGAACAATGTTTGCAACAACTAATCCATTTTCAGTTGTTACAGGTTCAAATGCCGCTGGAGTAAACTTTACAGATGGTATTATGTTCAGAGGAATAGGACTTGTATTGGCAACAGGATTAGCATTAATATATATAATTCGCTATGCAAAAAAAGTACAAAAGGATGCGAAAAATTCTTACATATTTGAAGATAAAGAACATATAGACAAAAAATTCTTAAGTGGATATGATGCTAATAATCTTCCAAATTTTAATATAAGAAGAAAACTTATGTTAATAATATTTGCACTTGCCTTTGTAGTTATGGTTTGGGGGGTTTCAACTCAAGGTTGGGGATTCCAAGATATGACAGCACTATTCTTAATAGTAGGAATAGTTATCGGAGTTATCTCTGGTATGGGAGAAAAAGTGTTTGTTGAGAAGTTTATAACAGGAGCAGGAGATTTAATAGGTGTTGCTCTTATTATAGGTGTTGCTAGAGGCGTTAACATAATAATGGAAAATGGCTTGATAAGCGACACTATACTTTATGGATCATCTAATTTAGTAACTGGTATGAATTCAATATTATTTATACTTGTTATGGTAGTGATATTTTGTGTATTAGGATTTTTCATACCATCATCTTCAGGACTTGCAACACTTGCAATGCCAATCATGGCACCACTTGCAGATTCAGTTGGAATATCAAGAGATGGTATTGTTAGTGCATATATGTATGGTCAAGGTTTGATGTCATTTATAACTCCAACAGGGCTTATACTTGCATCATTAGAAATGGTAGATGTAACTTATAACAAATGGCTAAAATTCGTATTACCATTAATGGGTATGATAGGTGGAATAGGAATAGTAATGTTAATACTTCAAGTATTAATTTAAGGTAATAAAAAATTAAAGTAGGAGATGATTTTCATCGCCTACTTTAATTTTTTTATAGTTAATGTAATATATATATATTAGTAACATAGTTTTAATAATCTAGTGGTAAGATAAAGATAATATATTTAGACTATATATTATTTTGTAGAATAATAGTAAAAAAAACAATAAAAAGGATTTAAATGGATATTTTATAGTTTTTTCAAAAATATTTTTAAACAACTTTAAATAAGGAAAAAATGTAGGTATAAAGTTAGTTTTCTAAATATAAAAACTATTGAAAAAAATAACGGTGTAGTACTATAATAGGATATGTAAAAGATTACAAGAATTGGGGGATTGAAATGTCAAAAGAAAAGAAGAAAAAGTCTTTCCCGACGGCTTTTACGGTTTTATTTATAGTGCTTATTTTAGCCGCAATACTTACATACATAGTTCCAGCTGGAAATTATGCAAAGCTTAAGTATGATAGTGAGAGTGAAGCATTAGTAGTAACTAAGCCAAAGGGAGAAATAGAAAATTTAGAGGCAACTCAGGAGTCTTTAGATAAACTTAATATTAAAGTAGATATACAAAAATTTAAGGATGGAAGTATAAGTAAACCTATAGCAATACCTGATACTTATGAAGTGGTTGAAAGCAATCCACAGGGATTATATGATATAATTTCTGCTCCGATAGCGGGAGTTTATGACACTATAGGTATAATAATGTTTGTATTTATCTTAGGTGGTATTATTGGAGTAATAAATCATTCTGGAGCCTTTGATGCAGGTATAGCTAGTCTTTCAAAGGCTACAAAGGGGAGAGAAGTATTACTTATAATAATAGTTTCTGCTGCGGTATCTTTAGGTGGGACAACTTTTGGTCTTGCAGAAGAAACCATAGCCTTTTATCCTATACTAATGCCAATTTTCTTGGTTGCAGGATATGATGCAATTGTATGTATAGCAGCAATATATTTAGGCTCATCATTGGGAACGATGTTCTCAACAGTAAATCCGTTTTGTGTTGTTATAGGTTCAAATGCTGCAGGAATAAATTTTACAGAAGGACTTACTTGGAGAATTATAGGACTAGTACTTTCTATGATAGTATGTATTATATATATAATTTATTATGCTAAAAAGGTTCAAAAGAATGCTAAATTATCCGTTGTATATGAAGATAAAAAGCATATAGAAGAAAAGTTCTTAAGTGGATATAATCCTGAAAATATACCTAATTTTAATTTTAGAAGAAAATTAATGTTAATTTTATTGCTATTAGGATTTATTATTATGATTTGGGGAGTAGCAACCAAAGGTTGGTGGTTTGAAGAAATGACAGCCCTATTCCTATTTATAGGAATACTAATAGGTGTAGTATCTGGAATGGGAGAAAAAACCTTTGTAGACAAATTTGTAGCTGGAGCGGCAGATTTAATAGGTGTTGCTCTTATTATAGGTGTTGCTAGAGGCGTTAACATGATAATGGACAATGGCTTAATAAGTGATAGTATATTATTTTATTCATCTAACTTAGTAAATGGAATGAATTCAGTGTTATTCATAATAGTTATGATGATTATATTCTGTGTATTAGGATTCTTTATACCATCAGCGTCTGGACTTGCAACTTTAGCTATGCCAATAATGGCACCACTTGCAGATACTGTTGGATTATCAAGAGATGTTATAGTTAGTACTTATGCTTATGGTCAAGGACTTATGGCATTTATAACACCGACAGGACTTATATTAGCTACATTAGAAATGGTAGATGTAACTTATAATAAATGGTTAAAGTTTGTATTGCCACTAATGGGATTGATAGCTGGATTGGCTATTGTATTATTAATTTTAGAAGCATATGTTCCATTATAAAATATTAAAATGAACTTAAAAATGTTGTTTCAGATTTTACAGAAGTATTTATAGATGTAACTATAAAGGCGATATAAAAATAAAACAGGAATTGTTCCTGTTTTATTTTTATATACTTTTTCAATAACTAACAGATTATTTTAGTTAAGAGTTAATAGTTATGGTTATTACTACTCACTTTGCTTCTAGTAATTCTAAACGTATTTTTAACTTTAAGAAACTGATACTCATTTTCATCAATAATTTTTAATTCTTAACTAACTATATTTGTACTTATTTTTCTCAACTGATAACAAAGATTTTATGTATAAATTTAAGTTATAGATTACATCCCTATATTAGTTAATAATTATAAATAAAAAATATAAATTAATTAAATATTTAAAATAGAAAAATAATAGTTTAGTATAATAGACCATTATATTGGGAGGAATTTATTTGAATATTATAATAAAAGGCCTTATATTTTTCTTGTTTTTATGTTGGTGGTATAGCAATAAAAAAAATATAAAAGTATTATTTATGGTAATCTTTTTCTTTATAGATTTTTGTAGAGTAGCATTTTTAGAGAAACTATTAAGCAATACATTTATAGTAGCTATAAATGTAATACAATTATTAATAATTGTATTTGTTTTTATACTTTATATAAAATCAATTATAAACAAACATACCGATAGAACATAATATATACATCTATATACCTAGTCTTTCTTTTAAACATTAAACTTTTTATAATTATTTTCTATACATAACTAAAAATTTTTTAGACCCACAGGTATAACCTGTGGTGTCTTTTGTAAAATAAATACTTTTTGTAAAAAATGTTTCAAAATTGAGAAAATTCATTTAATTGTATTGACCATTTTAAAAAAACAATGTAATATTTAAATGTAATATAAAATAATGAAGATTTGAAAAAAGGAGGTAAGATCATGAAAACTAATTTAAATATAATAAATGTGTTAATTAATTTAAAATTTAATAAATTATTGTTCTTACCTCTAGGTGAAAATATAGCTCGGTTTTAATGTTTTTAATTAGTAAAATATTTTTAAAGATACTTTTAAAATAAAAGTATTATTGACATAGTTGCGTTAAAATAAAAATATTTTAAGTAATTTTTAACTAAAAAAGACTTTCTATTAATCTTAGAGTGGTTAATGGAAAGTCTTTTTGTTTTTATATTACAAAGTAAAATAACTTATAATGTTACAGTGAAAAAGGGGTGAATCTTAATGAAGTTATTTAAAAACTATATCTTAAAACACATGAAAGCATTAGTAATACCAATTGCAACTATGATAATAGCACTTACTATTGATAGTACTTTTCCGTATCTTCAAAAGATATTTGTAGATGATATTATGTTAAATAATAAATGGGAGTACATTGGAAAATTCTTTTTCATATTTATATGCCTTACATTAGCTCGTTCTATAATTGGGTATATTAAAGAATATCTTTTTGATAAATTTGCTCTTAATGTAGCAAAGGAAATGAGAGAGGATTTATTTGATAAAATTCAATGTTTTGAATTCTCATTTTTTGATAATACCAATACAGGTGAATTGATGTCCAGAATAGCGGAAGATGTAGATACTGTCTGGGAAACTTTAGGTTTTGGGATGAGACTTTTAATTGAAGGAATAATACTTTTTATGATATCTACAGTTATAATGTTTAAATTAAATCCATTTTTGACAGGTATATCACTTTTAGTGTTACTACCAGTGGGATTTTTAGGGGTCATATTTGATAAGAAATTTTGTGATATCTATTCTAAGATAAGTGATCAAACAGCACAAATTAATTCAATGGCTCAACAGGATATATCAGGAATAAGACTTGTTAAAGCATTTGCAAGAGAAAAACATGAAATTTCTAAATTTTTAAATGTAAATAAACAGTATTATAATTTGAATATTGCTCAAGCTACATTGCTAAGTAAGTTTATACCAACTGTTGACTTTTTAACTAATTTAGCTCCTATAACTATAATAATATTTGGGGGATTATTAACTATAAATGGAAGCATATCTTTTGGTACAATACTTGCGTTTAGTAGTTATATATTGAATATATCATTTTGTGTTAGAAATTTTGGGTGGCTTGTAAATTTGTTATCTCAAAATAAGGCTTCGCTTGATAAGATATTTAAAATATTAGAAAGACAACCAGAAATAAAATCAAGTGAAAATGCATATAAACCTGAAAATGTTTTAGGAAATATTGAATTTGAAAAGGTGAATTTTAAATATAAAGATGAAGAAATTCTAAAAAATATAAATCTTAATATTCCAAGAGGAAGTACTGTTGCAATAATGGGAGCAACAGGATGTGGAAAAAGTTCATTAATATCTTTAATAGGAAGATATTATGATGTTTTTGACGGTGAAATTAAAGTAGATGGTGTGAATGTAAAAGAGTGGGATTTGGAAAAGTTAAGGGAAAGTATGTCAGTAGTTTTTCAAGATACATTTCTTTTTTCAGACACAATAAAAAATAATATTGATTTTGGTGGAAATCATAGTGAAGAAGATGTTGTTAAGTCATCAAAAGATAGCTGTGCTTACGAATTTATATCAGAACTTTCAGAAGGATATAATACTGAAGTAGGAGAAAGAGGAGTAGGATTATCCGGTGGACAAAAACAAAGACTTGCAATTGCAAGAGGCATAATAAGAAAAAGTTCAATATTAATTTTAGATGATGCAACATCTGCATTGGATATGGAGACAGAGCGTAATGTTCTTAAAAACCTTTCTAAAATGGAAAATAGGCCAACAACATTTATAATAGCTCATAGAATTTCAGGAGTTAAAGATGCAGATATTATAATATTTATGAAAGACGGAGAAATTGTAGAAATAGGAAATCATGAGAGTTTGTTGAAAAAACAGGGCTATTATTATAATATTTATCGTCATCAATTTAAAGATTTTGAACTAATACAGGAGGTGAGTTAATATGGAAAATAAAGTTCATAAATGGAAGACAGTGAGAAGGTTAGGTGATTATATAAAACCATACAAATGGAAAACTTTAGGAGTTATATTATTATTACTTATTGTAATGAGTTGTAACACATTAAATCCATATCTAATGAAAGTTTCTATAGATAGATTTGTTAGTATAAAAGATGTAAAAGGTTTATTTAGTATTGGGT
This sequence comes from Clostridium sp. ATCC 25772, assembly GCF_001573875.1. Taxonomy (NCBI): domain Bacteria; kingdom Bacillati; phylum Bacillota; class Clostridia; order Eubacteriales; family Clostridiaceae; genus Clostridium; species Clostridium sp. ATCC 25772. The sequence continues at coordinate 9,410 of NZ_LFRG01000057.1, read as the reverse complement.
TAGTACTTGTAGCCATAAATATCTTAGCTATGTTACTTTCCAAAATAAGAATTTTATCTATGAGTAAAATAACAAATAAAGTTTTAATAGATATAAGACATGAATTATATACTCATATTCAAACTTTGAGCTTTTCATTTTTTGATAATAGACCAGTAGGAAAAATACTTTCAAGAGTTGTTGGAGATGTTAATGCTCTTCAAAATCTTTTGAATAATAGTATTGTAAATTTAATACCTAACATATTTACAGTATCATTGGTAGTTATAATGATGTTTATATTAAATCCAATTTTAGCTATGATATGTGTTATAGTATTACCTATACTTTTAGGGGCAATGTTTTTTATTGAAATAAAATCTAATAAACTTTGGAGTAATTATAGGGAAAAAAGATCCACATTGCTTGGATATACCCATGAGGCCTTTTCAGGTATGAGAGTTATCCAAGGTTTTAGTAGAGAAAAATATGCGAAAGAAAAATTTCAGGAAAATTTAAATGCTCACGGAAATGGATTTTTAACTGCTGTAAAAGTTCAGGATTATTTTTGGCCAATAGTTGATTTGTGTAGAGGTATTGGAATATCTGTAGTGTTATTTGCTGGATATAGATTAGTTTTAAAGGATAGCTTATCTATGGGAACATTAATGGCGTTTATTATGTATATAGAAATGTTATGGAGGCCTATAATGAATTTAGCATCATTTTATAATGCATTTATAACAAATCTTTCAGCAGCAGAAAGAATATTTGATATATTAGATACTACTAATGATATGATAGTAAATGGAGCTACTAAAAAATTGCCGAAGATAAAAGGTAATATAAAATTTGAAAATGTAACATTTTCTTATGAAAATGATGGTATTAATGCACTGAAAAATACTAATTTCACACTAAAAGCAGGAGAAAAAGTAGCACTTGTTGGAGAAACAGGGGCAGGAAAAACAACCATAACAAATCTTTTAAGTAGGTTTTATGATCCTACACTAGGTAAAGTTTTTATAGATGGTATAGATATAAGAACTGTTGAATTAGAAAGTTTGCGTAGTCAAATGGGAATAATGCTTCAGGATTCATTTTTATTTTCTACAACGATAAAGGAAAATATTAAATACGGAAAACTTGGAGCAACTGATGAAGAAGTTATAGCAGCTGCAAAAGCAGTAAATGCTCATTCTTTTATTGAAAAATTAGAAAATGGCTATGATACAGAAGTAAATGAGCGAGGTTCTAGACTATCGTTAGGACAAAGACAACTTATAGCTTTTGCAAGAGCATTAATTGCTGATCCTAGAATATTAATTTTAGATGAAGCAACTGCAAATATTGACACGGAAACAGAAAGATTAGTTCAAGAAGGAATAAAGAAGCTTATGGAAGGTAGAACATCTATAGTAATAGCTCATAGACTATCAACTATAAGAGATTGTGATAAAATATTTGTTCTATCACACGGAGAAATAGTTGAACAAGGTACTCATGAAGAGTTATTAAGGTCAAAAGGATACTATTATAATTTATATTGTGCTCAATATAGTTTTTTAAGCGAAGGAGCATAATTTAGGCTAATAAGGAGTTATCTTAAAATAGAGATTATACTCTATTTTAAGATAACTTTTTAGTTTTACATCTTGTATGTTTAGATTATTTTTCATCAAATACTTATAAATTAAAAATCTAAATATTAAAATTATATTAGCAAAAAAATATATATATTTATGAATAAATATATATGATTAAGAAAAACTATTTTTAAAGACAGAATAGATTATAGAGGTTGATGTAAATAAATTTATAAATTTACTTTACTATACAAAAAAAATATATATAATATTAAATGTACAATAAATTCATATTGTAATTAAATAAAATATTCAGTTTTAAGCTAATATAATATAATAATTTAATTTAAGCTTAATATAATATAATTTGAAGGGAGTAAAATATAGATAATATATGTTGAGTTTTGTATTATGAATTCATTAATATAAAATTTTATTATATATTTTACAAGGCATATTGAAGTGCTAAAATAAATTACCATGGAAAGAGGTTTTATAAATGTCAACTTTAAATATATTTAGTAAAAAAATTTCATGGCAAGGATTAAACTTAACTTGTACAATGGAAAGATATTTAGAAACAAATAATATAGCATTAGAGTTATATGATGAATTTGGAGAGTTTTATGATGGTATTACGTTAGATTACAAAACATCTCTTCCGAAATCTAATAATGCTATTATTTCAAGAGAAAAGAGTGCAGAAGGAATATTAAATGCTTTAACTAAAGTTGATATGGTTAAAGTTGTTGGTAAGATAGACGTTAAGTTAGTTATGCAAGAATTAGTTTTAGTAAATACTAGACAGTTTAAAGAAATAGAAGAAGAAGTTTTCTTAGAATTTGCTAAAAGCGAAGAATATGATTTAAATGAATTTTTAAGTAAATAAATAAGGAGTATTATATGAGAAAGGTTTATAAAAATCCAAAAGAATTAGCAACATGTTTAAAAGATTTAGTAGATTCATATTTAGATGACCTTATGGAATATGAAACTTTAGAAGAAAAAGTAATGATACTTGTTGAACATAATGGTGAAAGAATTTATAAAGATGATAAAATGTCTTCAAAAATACATACTGTAATAGAAACATCAAGAGCAGATATTATAAATAAAATAGTAAAAGATAATAAAAAATAAATTGAATATAGTAAAATATAAAAGGCGTGTATTATACACGTTTCAGAGTGTCGACAAAGTCGACACTTTCTTATTTTTTGTGTAAAATAATACTGGTGATGAAAATGTTAACTAAAAGAGGAAAAGAATTAAGAACACAAGTTGAGTTTAATAGCTTGGAAAATTTAGTTCCAAGGGACCACTTGTTAAGAAAAGTTGATCAAGCTATAGATTTTAATTTTATATATAATGAAGTATCAGAGCTATACTCTGATTTTGGAAGACCAAGTATTGATCCTGTAGTGCTTATTAAAATAGTACTAATTCAATACTTGTTTGGCATACCTTCAATGAGACAAACTATAAAGGAAATTCAGGTAAATATAGCCTACAGATGGTTTATTGGATATTCCATAAGTGAACCAATACCTCACTTCTCTACTTTCAGTAAAAACTATGAAAGAAGATTTGCTGAAACAGATTTATTTACTAAAATTTTTACTGAGATACTAGATATTGCTGAGTCCGAAGGGCTAATTGCCGCTGAACAGGTATATATTGACTCAACTCACATAAAGGCAAGTGCCAACAAGAAAAAGTATGAGAAGGTTAATGTTAAGGTAGAAGCTAAGAAATATCAGAAACAACTAGATAAAGAGATTGATGCCGATAGGCAGGATCATGGAAAAAAGCCATTTAAAAAAACTGAAAAAATAGAAACAAAGGAAATTGTCCAAAGTACTACAGATAAAGAAAGTGGCATGTTTCATAAGAATGAGAAAGAAAGATGTTTCGCTTACTTAGCACACACCGCTTGTGATGACGCTAATTTTATTCTGGGCTTTGACGTTACTGCAGGTAATGTTCATGATAGCGTTGCTTTTGAAGACGTATTTAACAAAGTGAATGAAAGATATGAAGCTGAAATCGCAGCGGTAGCTGTTGATGCTGGCTATAAAACTCCGTATATTTCTAGACTCTTATTAAAATCTAGTATTTTACCTTCTATGCCATACAAAAGACCTATGACTAAAGATGGATTTTTAAAGAAATATGAATATGTTTATGATGAATATAATGATTGTTATATATGCCCTAATAATAAAATTCTTGAGTATTCAACTACAAATAGAGAAGGATACAAAGTGTATAAATCGAATCCTACGGATTGTGGTAATTGTTCATTTAAACCTAGATGTACTAACAGTAAAAATAATCAAAAAGTTGTAACAAGGCATGTCTGGGAAGAGTATTTAGAAGAAGCAGATCATCTTAGACATGATAACTATGTTAAGTGTGTATATAAAAGAAGAAAAGAAACCATTGAACGCGTATTTGCTGACGCAAAAGAAAAACATGGCATGAGATTTACTCATTTAAGAGGTTTGGCTAAAGTTAAGATGGAGGTCACGCTTATTTTCTCATGCATGAATTTAAAAAAACTAGCCAATAGGTTGTGGAATAGAAGGCGTAAGTCTTCTCATCTCTATACTTTTATTTGCAAAGTATATTTAAATAACCAGAAATTTATCATTAAAACTTCAAAAGGCATGTTCTCAGTGATGAGAATATGCCTTTTGTCTACAGTCTGAGGCGTGTATTATACACGTTTTTTTATATTTATTTAGAATGTTGAACTTAATTTTAAAAAATAGTTATGGTGTATAATTAATTTATTAGATAGGTTTTGTTGAATTTAAAACAAATACTTGTAAAGTGAAAGGAAAAAATACATGAGAATAAATAAGTTGTTAAGTAATTTTGGCATTTGTTCCAGAAAGGATGGGAATAGATTTATTGAAGAAAAGAGGATAGTTGTCAATGGAGAACTTTGCAGCAAAGGCCAATGGGTTGAATTAGAAGATGAAATATTTTTAGATGGAAAACCTTTAAAAGAAAAAGAAAAAATATATATAGCATTAAATAAGCCTGTTGGAATTGTATGTACTGCAGCAAAAGATGTTAAAAGCAACATAATTGAATTTATGGACTATAAAGAATACATATTTCCAGTAGGAAGATTAGATAAAGAATCACAAGGATTAATTATAATGACCAATGATGGTGAACTTGCTAACAAAATTTTAGAATCTAAAAACTTTCATGAAAAAGAATATATAGTAACTGTTGATAGACCTTTTGATGATGATTTTCTTAAAAATATGGGCAAAGGAGTTGAAATTTTAGGAGCTAAAACAAGGCCATGTATTGTAAAGAAAATTAATGAAGATACTTTTAATATAGTTCTAACTCAAGGTATAAACAAACAAATAAGACGTATGGCTAAAACTTGTGGATATACAGTAAAGAGGCTGGAACGTATAAGAATTATTAATATAAAAATAAATGGACTAGATATAGGACAGTGGAGGCATCTTACAAAAGCAGAAATTAATGAGTTAGAAAAGTGTTAATAAAACATGACAATAGAATATATTAAAAGAAGGTTCTTTTTAGGAGACAGCTAAAAAACAATATGTTTTTCAACTGCCTCCTTTTTAAAACTTTTTTGTTACCTATTTTTAAATTCAGCTAAAGTCCTATAATTTGCTTAATTTTAACATATACTCCTTGTGATTTAGGGGCAATATATCTACGTTTAACTTTTTTTGATTCTACAGCTTTAATATATTCATCTACTATAGAGGATGTTGATTTTACTTCTATTTTACTAAAATAATTAAGATGTTTTCTTTTTAAGTAATTAATTTTATTTTTAAAGTATGATTTGTTTTTCATCCAAGTAAATTGCTTATAAATATTTTTTTGATTAAATCCTGTATTATAAGCACCTGGTTCTATCATTGTTACTTGGATATTATTATTGTTTAGTTCATTAAGCTCTTCACGTAATGATAAGGCTATACATTCTAGGGCAAATTTAGATGAAGCATAAGGGCATAGAAATGGATATATAGTCTTACCTAAAAGAGATGAAATAAAAATTATTTTACCACTATTATTTTTTATCATTTGTTTAAGAACTAATTGTGTAAGCTCAATAGTGGAAAAAACATTAGTTTCAAAAACTTTTTTAAAATTTTCAATATTAATTTCCGCAATAGAACCAGAGTCTCCAATAGCTGCATTGTTTATTAAAACATCTAAATTTAAACTGGTTACTATATTTCTATCTATAGGATTTGTTATATCAAGTTTAAAACTTTTTATTGGCAAATTTAATTTTTTACCAATACTATTTAATATAATAGCCTCACTATCCGTATGTGTTGTAGCATAAACTAGATGACCACGAAGGGACAATGCTATAGCAGCAGATTTACCTATTCCAGTTCCAGCTCCAGTTATTAAAATTTTCTTCATAAAAATCACCTTAACTTTTTAAAAGTATTATTAACATTAATATTAAAAAATATTAAAAAAAATATAAAAAGCTATTTACTTATAATGTAAAATCATATACAATATAAATAATAAATATTATTATTTAATAATTATTATTTAAAAAGGTGTTTAGGAGGAGATTTTATGAAGGTTATTGTTATAGGATGTACTCATGCAGGAACTGCGGCTATAGTTAATTTAAAGGAAGATTATCCAAACAGTGAAGTGGTTGTTTATGAAAAGAATAATAATATATCATTTTTATCTTGTGGTATAGCATTGTCTATAGGGGGAGTAGTTACAGAAACAGAAAAACTATTTTATAACTCACCAGAAAATTTAAAATCTATTGGTGTTAAAACTAATATGGAACATGAGGTTTTAGATATAGACTTGGAAAAGAAAATAGTTAAAGTTAAAAACTTGAATACAAAAGAAATATTTGAGGATAATTATGATAAGTTAATTCTTACATTAGGATCTTGGCCAATAGTACCTAATTTTGAAGGTAAGGATTTAGAAAATATATTATTATGTAAAAACTATAATCATGCAAAAGTAATTGAGAAAGAATGTAATTATGCTAAGAACGTAGTGATAATCGGAGCAGGATATATTGGTGTAGAGCTTGCAGAAGCTTTTGAAATGAAAAATAAAAATGTAACATTAATAGATGCTGAGAATAGAATAATGTCTAAATATTTAGATAAAGAGTTTACAGATATAGCAGAATCAGAGTTTGAAAATCATGGAATAAATTTAGTGTTAGGTGAAAAAGTTAAGTGTTTTGAAGGTACAGATAAAAAAGTATCAAAAGTAATAACAGATAAGGGATGTTATAAAGCAGATTTAGTAATTCTTTGCATAGGATTTGCACCAAATACAAATATTATAAAAGGTAAATTAGATACACTTAAAAATGGGGCAATAATAATTGATGAGTATATGAGAACAAGTGAAGAGAATGTTTTTGCAGCGGGAGATTGTTGCGTAGTAAGATATAATCCAGCTAAAGATACAAGATATATTCCGTTGGCTACTAATGCTGTAAGAATGGGAACTTTAGTTGCGAAAAATATAAAAAATCCAACTTTAAAATATATGGGAACTCAAGGTACTTCAGGAATTAAGATTTATAGTAAATCTATAGCATCTACAGGTTTAACAGAGGAAGTTGGTAGAGTAACTACATCATTAAATATAGAGTCTGTAATTATAAATGATAATTATAGACCAGAATTTATGCCAACTTTTAAGGAAGCTACTTTAAAACTAGTTTTTGATAAGGATACAAAAAGGATTTTAGGTGGTCAAATTATATCTGATGTAGATTTAACACAATTTATGAATACATTGTCTGTTGCAATACAAAACAATATGACAATAGAAGAACTAGCAATGACAGATTTCTTCTTTCAACCTCATTTTAACAAGCCATGGAGCTTATTAAATATAGCAGCTTTAGAAGCATTGAAAAAATATCAACAATAATTATTTACAGATAATGATTATTAATATATAATATAAAGTATAATAATTAAAACATGTATATTGCACAATGATAAAGTTAAATATTATTATACAAAAGGAGAAAATATTATGGAAAAAGTGTGTCTTTGTAGAGGCGTCACAAAAGAACAAATAATAGAATCTATAAAAAATGGAGCAAAAACATTTGAAGATGTAAAAGAAAAAACTGGTGCTGGAACTGGTGGATGTCGTGGCGGAAGATGTGAAGGAACAATAGAGACTTTAATAAAAGTATATGAAGAATAAAAAACTATGCTATATCTAAAATAAGATATAGCATAGTTTTTTACTTTAAATTTAAAATATATAAGTATGGGGTTCTAAGTTGACTTTTAAAATTATCCATTCCAAAGATTGGATACCTAAAATAGTGAGACATGCTCAGAATCACTTAGAATTTAACACTGCATCTTGTATGAAAATATTTTAAGGTTAATGAATAAATTTAAGTTGGAGCTTGTTTTTCTATATAATTTAAAAGTAATAAATGTTTGAAAGCGATATACAAATAGAAAACTATGTTTATTTGGTTGTGGGAAAAAATGAAAATTTGACAAAAATAGTTAAAATGTTACAATATAATAAATTTATAATTGAATTATTAAATATAGATTAGTAGAAATATTGGGGGATAATATGGAGCAATGTTTAAAAAATAAAATATTAAAAATGATAAGCAATTATGAAGAATTAGGAAAAACTAAGAGACACAATAATAACTTAATAAAAGCATGTAATGCACTATCACTTGCTATAGAAAATAGGGTTATAGATGCAAAAAGTACAAATGAGGCAATTAAAGTGATAAATAAAAATACATCTTTTTTTTCAGTTTTTAAAAATGATAACGTTTTACTTAGTTTAGCTACCACAATTTCTTTAACACATAATCCTAAGTTAGTTTTTTTAGAAATTAAAGGAGTATATGAAAAGTTACAGAAATATTTTAGTAGTAGCGAATATTTAGTTATGGCGGCTAACATCATATATAAACACGGTAAAAAATATGGTATATATGAAACAGTAGAAAGAACAAAAATATCCTATGAGTTAATGAGAAAAAATCATAAATTTTTAACATCAAAAGAAGATTATTGTGCAGCTGCAATGATAGCAATGACTTGTGAAAATTTAGATGAAACATTTAATGGCATTGAAAAAAATTATAAGTATTTAAGTGAAAATGGATTTAATAAGAGTAACGAACTTCAAACACTTACACACATGTTAAGTTTTGCTAATGGGACTGTAGAAGAAAAGGCATTAAAGGTTGTAAAACTATATAAATTTTTAAAGGAAAATGATTTCCCTTTGAAAGGGCAGTTATTACCGTTAGTTGGAATAGTTACATCTATTGTTAATGATAATGATAAATTTTTAGATGATGTAAAAAGTGTAGATGATGAGCTAGAAAAAAATGGATTTGGAAATTTTGTCTTTGGAAAAGATAATAGAGCAGTAGTATCAGTAGCACTTACATTGTCATCATATACTGATTCCATGAAAAATAAAGTTGTGAATGGATTGATAGAAAGCATAGCCACAAATACAATAACTAATGTATTAATAGAAACGCAAATAATAAATATAGCTGCAATAGCATCACTTATATATGTATCAACAAAATCAAATTAAAAATAATAATTATAAAATTTAAATCTTATTTTTAAATAGTTCTAAGTTTTATATAGAATTTATAAATAATAGTAGTTTTTTTATACAAAATGTAGAAAAAGTATATATTATTGCTATAATTTTATTAGAGAATAATAAAAGGAGCTAAGTAATAGTTGCTAAATTTATTGAAATTAGTGTAAAAATGTGTTGAAATGTACTCATAAAAGGAAGTGA
>NZ_LFRG01000056.1:0-20301 GCF_001573875.1 Clostridium sp. ATCC 25772 | reverse complement strand
CTGAGCCAGGATCAAACTCTCAATTTAAAAGTTTGAACTGCTTCAAGCAATTTGCTGACTATAATAGTCAATTTTTTTACATCTTCCGATGTGAGTCTCTACAAAATAGATTCTCAAATGAATTAACTGGTTTTACCTATATTTATCTGTTTAATTTTCAAAGACCAATTCGTCATCACCTGACGACTTTTACTATTTTACTAGATTTAAACTTTTTTGTCAATACTTTTTTAAAATTTATTTTCAAATTTTGAAAGTATTTTTTAAAGTTTTAATCCTTATCGCTTAGGCTGTTTACTTGCTTGCCTCAGCGACAAGATTTATTATATACTTTTTTAAAACCTGATTTTAGCTTTTATAATCTATTTATTAAAATCTTTTCCATTTTTCTTTATTTTTCTATTAAATCCTTCTTTTTTCTACAAAAGATACACGTGGCAAAGTTTTAATTGTTTTTATATTTATATCTATAAATCTTACTATATAATTGCTTTTATAAACTATAAAAGCATAAGAAAAGCTGTACCTTAAATGCTAAGGTACAGCTTTTTTATTCTTCTTTATTCATTATCTATATCTTTTATTTCTTCATTTGAGCTTTCTTCTTCTTTAATATGATCTTCTGATTCTTCTTTAGGCTCTGAATAATTTATTTTAGCAATAGCTACTATATTTACATCTTCGCCAGTTTTCATAAGTGTTACACCCATTGTATTTCTTCCACAAGTAGATATATCACTTACATTTATTCTAATCATTATTCCATTGCTATTCATAAGCATAAGCTCATCTAAGTCATTAACTATTCTTGCACCTACAACACATCCTGTTTTTTCTGTTATTTTGTAAGTTATTATTCCCTTACCACCTCTATGTTGCAGTGTATATTCTTTTATATTTGTTCTTTTACCAAAACCTTTTTCACTTATAACAAGTAACTCTTCACTTTCTTTTACAACTAGCATTGAAACCACTACATCTTCTTTTCTTAATGTTATAGCTTTAACACCAGTAGCTACTCTACCCATTTGTCTTACATCTTTTTCACTAAATCTAATTGAATATCCGTTTTTAGTTACAAATATTACTTCACTATCTCCCTTAGTAATATTTACCCCTACTAACTCATCATTTTCTCTTAAATTTATAGCATTTAAGCCATTTCTTCTTATAGATGCATATTTATCTAATGATGTCTTTTTAACTACACCATATTTAGTTCCCATTATTAATGAGTTATCTTTATCAAAGGTTTTAATTGGCATTATTGCCTGTATTGTTTCACCATTCTCTATTGGTAATACATTTATTATATTAGTTCCCTTAGATGTTCTACTACCTTCTGGAATTTCGTAAGCTTTTAATCTATAAACTTTTCCCTTGTTAGTAAAGAACAATAAGTTATTTAATATAGGGGTAGTTATTATATTTTCTACAAAGTCATCTTCTTTAGTGTTAGCACCTTGTACTCCTCTTCCCCCTCTTTTTTGAGCATTATAAGTATCTACTGGTAATCTTTTTATATATCCAGCATGAGTTAATGTTATTACAACATCTTCATCATCAATTAAATCCTCATCATCAAAACTATATGGATTTTTCTCTATTGATGTTTTTCTTTCATCACCATACTTATTCTTTATCTCTATAAGCTCTTCTTTTATTATATCAAGTAACTTTTCTTCACTTTCAAGTATTGATCTTAAATATTTTACAGTTTCCATTAATTGATTATATTCTTCTTCAATCTTTTCACGCTCTAATCCTGTAAGCCTTTGAAGTTTCATATCTAATATAGCTTGAGCTTGTTTTTCTGATAGGCCAAACTCTTTTATTAATCCTTCTTTAGCTTCTACTGTGGTTTTAGAACCTCTTATTAATGCTATTACTTGATCTATGTGGTCTAATGCTATTCTAAGGCCTTCAAGTATATGTGCTCTCGCTAATGCCTTATCTAAATCAAATTGAGTTCTTCTAGTAACAACTTCCTTTTGATGCTCTAAATAGTATGAAAGTATTTGTTTTAAGTTTAATACCTTAGGCTCACCATCTACTAAAACAAGCATTATAATTCCAAAAGTATCTTGCATTTTAGTATGTTTATATAATCTATTTAAAACTATATTAGGATTAGCATCTCTTTTTAATTCTATAACTATACGCATACCGTCTCTATCTGATTCATCTCTAAGATCAGATATTCCATCTAATTTTTTTTCTTTAACTAGATTAGCTATAGCCTCTATTAAATTTGCTTTATTAACCTGATAAGGTATCTCCGTAACTATAATTTTATGTCTTCCATTTTCTTCTTCTATTTCTGCTTTAGATCTAACTAAAACCTTACCTCTTCCAGTTTCATAAGCATTTCTTATTCCACTTTTACCTAATATTATTCCTGATGTTGGAAAGTCCGGCCCTTTAATTTCAGTCATTAATTCACTTATTGAAACATCTGCATCTTCTATAAGCATAAGTACCCCATCAATAACTTCATTTAAATTATGTGGTGGTATATTAGTTGCCATTCCAACAGCAATACCTGTTGATCCATTTACTAACAAGTTAGGGAATCTACAAGGTAATACTACAGGTTCTTTTTCTTCTCCATCGAAGTTTGGTATAAAATCTACTGTGTTTTTATTTATATCTCTTAACATTTGAGTTGTTATTTTATCCATCTTCGCTTCAGTATATCTCATTGCTGCTGCGCCATCACCATCAACTGATCCAAAGTTTCCATGACCATCAACTAATTTATATCTAATTGAAAAATCTTGTGCTAGTCTTACAAGTGCATCATAAACAGCCGTATCACCATGTGGGTGATACTTACCTAGAACATCTCCGACTATCCTTGCACACTTTCTATATCCCTTCTCTGGATATAATCCTAATTCATGCATTGAATATAATATTCTTCTATGAACAGGCTTTAACCCATCTCTAACATCTGGAAGCGCACGACCAGCTATAACACTCATTGCATAATCTATATAACATTTTTTCATTTCATTTCTTATGTCTACAGGCAATATTTTTTCTTCGCTATTCATATGTTACACCTCTCTAATTTGTATAATTAACTATATATCTAGATTAATAACTTTTTTAGCATTCTCTTCTATGAATTCTCTACGAGGTTCAACTTTATCTCCCATAAGAATAGTAAAAATTTCATCTGCAGCCATTGCATCTTCTACATCTACCTTAAGCAGTGTTCTATTCTCTGGGTTCATAGTAGTATCCCAAAGTTGTTCTGCATTCATTTCTCCTAAACCTTTATATCTTTGTATATCTACACTACTATCTTTTCCACCAACCTCTTGAATTAAGGTCTCAAGTTCTTTATCACTATATGTGTAATATTCGTTTTTGCCCTTTTTTAATCTATAAAGAGGCGGCTGAGCTATATAAACATGACCCTCATCCACTAATTCTCTCATGTATCTGTAAAAGAAAGTAAGTAATAATGTTCTTATGTGAGCTCCATCAACATCCGCATCTGTCATTATTATTATTTTGTGATATCTAATTCTGCTAACATCAAAATCTTTTCCAATTCCGCCACCAAATGCTGTTATCATAGATTTAATTGTATCTGAATTCAGCATTTTATCTAATCTTTGTTTTTCAACATTCATAATTTTACCTCTTAAAGGTAAAATAGCTTGGAATTTTCTATTTCTACCTTGCTTAGCAGAACCACCGGCAGAATCTCCCTCAACTATATAAATTTCACATTCTGCTGGGTTTTTAGATGAGCAATCTGCTAATTTTCCAGGCAAAGCTGTACTTTCAAGAACAGATTTTCTTCTTGTTAGTTCTCTTGCTTTTTTTGCAGCTTCTCTAGCCCTTGCAGCATTTAAACCTTTATCTATTATGCTTTTACCAACTTGAGGGTTTTCCTCTAAGAAGTTTGTTATAGAATCATTTGCTATTGATTCCACTATTCCTCTAACCTGGCTATTTCCTAGCTTTGTTTTAGTTTGACCTTCAAATTGAGGATCGGTTATTTTAACAGAAACTACTGCTGTTAATCCTTCTCTTACATCTTCACCACTTAAGTTTTTATCATTTTCTTTTAAATGGCCAAATTTTTTAGCATAATCATTTATAACTCTAGTTAACGCAGCTTTGAATCCAACTAAATGTGTTCCACCTTCAATTGTATCTATATTATTGGCAAAGGAAAATAAATTTTCATTGTACGAATCGTTGTATTGAAGTGCAATTTCAACGGTACAATCGTCTTTAATCCCTTCTACATAAATAGGCTCATTATGTATTTTGCCTTTGTTTCTATTTAAATACTCAACAAAAGATTTTATACCACCTTCATAGTGGAACTCTTGACTTTTTCCTTCTCTTTCATCTGTTAATGTTATTTTAATGCCCTTATTTAAAAATGAAAGTTCTCTTAATCTTTGGCTTAATGTATCATAATCATAGTTTACCTCATCAAATATTTCAGGATCTGCCTTAAAATAAATTCTAGTTCCATGATCATCTGTGTCGCCAGCTACTTCAAATGGATTTAGGACTTTTCCTCTTGAGAAAGTCTCTTTCCATATGTGTCCATCTCTTTTTACCTCAACTGTACAAATTTCTGAAAGAGCATTTACAACAGATGCTCCAACACCGTGCAGACCTCCAGATACCTTGTATCCTCCTCCACCAAATTTACCACCTGCATGAAGCACAGTCATGATTACTTCCACTGTCGGTATTTTTAATTTTGGATGTATTCCAACGGGCATACCTCTTCCGTCATCTTCTACTGTTATTGAGTTATCTTCATGAATAGTAACTTTTATATTATTACAAAATCCTGCTAAGGCCTCATCTATACTATTATCTACTATTTCATAAACCAAGTGATGAAGTCCTCTTGCGCTTGTGCTACCTATATACATTCCTGGTCTTTTTCTTACGGCTTCTAGACCTTCTAGTACTTGTATTTGATTTTCATCATAAACTTTATTGGTATCCATGTATATCCTCCTAACTTACTAAAGCTCACAATATGCAATATCTGTTCTTTTGCATAATGTTGCTGAAGATATTGGTGATAAGTATATTTTACTCTTTTTTTCTACTTCTGCTATAACAAAAGATTTTGGTTTTTCTTTAGTGATTCTTTCAACAAATCCATCCTCTTCTGCCATTCTTAAAAATTGAATTGTATCCGAACTGTACATAGTTGATTCCATATCTAGAATCGCTATTACATCTTTTACTGGAACTACCACATTTTCTCCTAAGTGCAAAAACATATTTACCCTCCTTAATTGGTAATATCAGTTATTTTTCCAGTTTTAACTTCAAATATTCTAATGTCAACTGAAGAATTTAAATATTTTTTTATATTATTTATTCCTGTACAAGTAATTAAAGTTTGAACATTACTGATAGAATTCAATATGTATTTTTGACGAGATATATCTAATTCGGAAAGTACATCATCTAAAAGCAACAGAGGATATTCGCCAGTTATGTCTTTAATTATCTGCACTGATGCAAATTTCATTGAAAGTACTGATGTTCTTTGCTGACCTTGTGATCCATAAGTTTTAACATCAATATTATTAATAAATGTTGCAAAATCGTCTCTATGGGGACCTATTGAAGTTATTTTTCTTTCAAAATCCTTTTTTCTATTTTTTAATAAAGAGTTATACATTTGAGATTTTATATCAACGTCATCCTCTTTTATATTACTTAAATAAGCAAAATTTATAATTTCTTTATTAGACGTTATATCTTTATGAATATTTAACGCCTTATCATTTAATCTATTTATATATTCTAGTCTTTTCTCAATTATATATGTTCCAAATTCACTTAATTTAATATCGTATATATCTAAAATATCTAAATTGCAATTAAATTTTTTCAAAACATTATTCCTCTCTGCTAGTACTTTTTTGTAAGCAGCTAGGTTGTAATAGTATTTAGGATATAACTTACAAAGCTCTATATCCAAAAATTTTCTTCTATAAGACGGTGAATCCTTTATAATGCTTAAGTCTTCTGGTGAAAACATAACAACATTAAGTACACCTACAAGTTCAGAGAGCCTATTTATTTTTACAGAATTGATATTTATACCTTTTTTGCCCTCTTTAAATATTTTCATTTCTATTTTTTTATCTAATCTCTTTTTAGATATATCAACTCTTATATACGCATCATCTTTATTCCAAGTAATAAGCTCTTTATCTCTATTAGTTCTATGAGATTTTCCTATACTTGAATAATATATTGACTCTAATATATTTGTTTTTCCTTGAGCATTGTCACCTACAAAAACATTAGTTCCATTTGTAAGGTTTAATACTAGCTCATTGTAACTTCTAAAATTTTTTATAATCAACTTATTAACATACATAATAAACAAACACCCAATAATAAATTATATCATACTATCAACATTTAGTGTAATTACTAAATATAGAGTATTTAAAAATATACACCGAATTGATTCGGTGCATACTTAGTTATACAATTTTATAATTTTCACCTTGAAATTCAACGATATCACCGTTGTATAGCTTTTTTCCTCTTTGAATTTCTATGTCACCATTGACTTTAACGTCACCATTTTTAATAAAAAATTTAGCTTCAGAACCTAAGGAACAAGCACCTGAGAACTTTAAAAATGAGTCCAATTTTATAAATTCAGTATTTATTTTTATTTCTATCATAACTCTTACACCTTGACAAGATTCTATTTATATTTTTTCCATAGTAAAAATTACTATTCAAATATTTAAATTAAATCTTATTTTAAATCAAGTTTCTCCTTTTATTTATACTTTTTTATATTAATTATTTAGTACCCTTACTGGTAGTAAAAGATATGTGCAGTTGTTAACTTCTTTATTTTTTACTACACATGGCGCAACGGAACTAGATAACTCCATAATAATTTCTTCTTCTTCAATATTTTTAAATACGTCTATAAGATATTTAGAGTTAAATGCAATTTTAAGAGATTCTCCTTGCAGAATAATATTCACTTCTTCCCTTGCTTTTCCCAATTGAGAATTGGAAGTGACTATTAAGTTGTCATCAACAATCTCTAATTTTACAAGATTTGTGTTTCCGTCTTTCGCCATTAGAGATGCTCTTTCAATACATCCTAAAATTTCATTTTTATTAACTATAACTTTAGTTTTATATTCTTGAGGAATTATAGAAGCATATTTTATAAATTCGCCTTCTAAAAGTCTAGAAATAACTTTTGTATTTCCAATATTAAATAAAATATGGTTGTTTGTAAAAGTTATTTCCACATTCTCATCTTTATCTTCAAGTATTTTAGAAACTTCATTTAACGTTTTTCCTGGAATAACAGCTTCTTTATTGTCATTACAATCTAACTGTTCGCTTCTAAATGCAACTCTAAAACCATCCAGAGCAACTAAATTTAATTTTCTATCCTTAACCTCAAAAAGTACACCTGTAAGAATTGGTCTTGTTTCATCTTGTGCTACTGCAAATATTGTTCCTTTTATCATGTTTTTTAATGTTTTTTGAGATATAGAGAAGATTGTATCTTCTGTTATCGTTGGAAGTAATGGATATTCACTAGCATCCATATGAATTAAATTAACACATGATTTTTGACAATTAAGTTCTATTGTATTGTTATCAATAGTACTTATTTCTATTTCTGCATTTGGTAACTTTCTAATTATTTCTCCGAACAATCTTGAATCAACAACTATAGATCCTTCTTCTAATATTTCTGCGTCAATCTTAGTTTCAATACAAACATCTATATCAGAACCAATTAGTGTTAATGTATTTTTATACGCATTTATGTATATTCCTTGAAGTATAGGAAGTGTTGATTTTCCAGTAATGGCTTTTTGAACATTTGATATTGCTTCTAACAATGAATTTTTGTTAATTAAAAGCTTCATAGTAATCCTCCTTATTAACATTTTTTATAGTATACAGTATAGCTTAGATAATATAAAAAATATAGTAGTAATAGTAGTAGGGGCTGTTAGTATGTGGATAACCCCTTTAACCCTTGTAACTGCAATAAAAAATCAATAAAAATAATTGTGGATAAACAACCGATAACTATTTCAATTTATCCACAATATTAACAACCAATAAGTATTTTGTTTTTTATCCACAACAACTAATGGTTAAATTAATAACATCTGTTAGTTATTTTTGTTGTATCTTCTTAGTTAGGTCAGATACTGAGCTTTGAAGGTTTTCATCTTTCTTTAATGCTTGAGAAATTTTTTCATAAGCATGAATTACTGTAGTATGATCTCTACCACCAAATTCTTCTCCAATTTTAGGTAGGGACATATCTGTAAGTTTTCTGGAAAGATACATTGCAATCTGTCTTGGAAAAGCTACATTTCTAGTTCTTCGTGAGGATTTAAAATCTTCAATTTTTAAATTATAGTAACTAGAAACTATGTCTTGAATTAATTCTATAGTAATTTGACGTGCATTTTTACTAGATATGATATCTTTTAGAGCTTCTATTGCTAAATCAACATTTATTTCTCTATTGGTTAAAGATGAGTAAGCAACAATTCTTATTAAAGCACCTTCTAATTCTCTAATATTTGATTTTATTTGCGTAGCAATATAAACCATCACATCATTAGGAATATCTAGACTTTCAACATCTGCTTTTTTCTTTAAAATAGCAATTCTAGTTTCAAAATCTGGTGGTTGTATATCTGCAATAAGACCCCATTCAAATCTTGAACGTAACCTATCTTCAAGTGTAGGAATTTCTTTTGGTGGTCTATCACTAGATAAAATTATTTGTTTATTAGCTTCATGAAGGGCATTAAATGTATGGAAAAATTCTTCCTGAGTTCTTTCTTTTCCCGCAATAAATTGAATATCATCTATTAAAAGTACGTCTATATTTCTATATTTGTTTCTAAATTCAACGTTTTTATCATCTTTTATTGAATTTATAAGTTCATTAGTAAACTTTTCAGAAGAAACGTAAACAACTTTAGATTTAGGATTTACATCTTGTATGTAGTGACCTATTGCATGCATAAGGTGTGTTTTTCCAAGTCCTACTCCCCCATATATAAATAGTGGATTATAAGCTTTAGCAGGTGATTCTGCAACGGCCAAAGAAGCTGCATGTGCGAATCGATTACTGTTGCCTATAACAAACGAATCAAATGTATACTTTGGATTAAGTATGGCAGACATTTCATCATTTACCATTAGTCTTCTTTGGGTAATCTCTTCTTTTTTAGAAGATTCTTTTTCAAGAGCCTCTTCAGAAACCACAAAAAAATCTACATTATATGTCTTATTTGAAACGGATTTTATCGAGTTTATTATTAAATCTTTATATCGATTTTCTAAAATATCTTTTGTAAAATTGTTTGGAACACCTAATTTTAAAGCAATATTTTCTAGTGAGATAGGTTCAATACTTTTTATCCAAGTATTAAAGCTGACTTCGGTAAGTTCTTCTTTTAGAATGATTAAAGTTTTTTCCCATAACTCTTTCACTTGGGCGTTCATTTTTATTCCTATCCTCCAGTACAATATTTTTTTTATTTATTTAAAAAAATTTTTTCACAATTATATAACATATAATAAACAAAGTTATTAACAATATAAAATAATACATTTAATTTGTTGACAAATGCAATAAAAAATATTCACATGTTGATAACTTTCATAAATATATAAGATATTAACAATATAGAATTATAAATTATTCACATTGAAAATTTATGTATAAATTCAGTTTTTACGTCAAAAATAATAACTGTTAAATAAAAAAGGAGAAAAATAGAATAAGTTATACACAATTTTATCAACAGGATGTGCATAACTTTACTTATTCCAATTTTATCAACAAGTATGTATCCATGATATCAAAATATATCAAGGTATTCAATAAGTTATCCACAAAAAACTATTAATATAAATAAAAAGTATTAACACACAGGAAAATTTTATATATTTTTTTGTGAAGACAGTTATCTTGACATAAGGCGATTAGAAATATATAATCTAATGGTAAAACCATAAAATAGTGATACTATAATTGCTATAAATATTTTTATTACATACGAAGGGGGTGTTCGTATATGTTCATGACATATCAGCCTAAGAAAAGACAAAGAAAAAAAGAGCATGGTTTCAGAAAAAGAATGAAAA
Source organism: Clostridium sp. ATCC 25772 (assembly GCF_001573875.1). Classification (NCBI taxonomy): domain Bacteria; kingdom Bacillati; phylum Bacillota; class Clostridia; order Eubacteriales; family Clostridiaceae; genus Clostridium; species Clostridium sp. ATCC 25772. The sequence continues at coordinate 10,119 of NZ_LFRG01000056.1, read as the reverse complement.
CTAAGTCTGGAAGAAATGTTCTAAAAAGAAGAAGACTTAAAGGAAGAAAAAGATTGACAGCATAAGGGCCGCAGATGTGGCCTTTTTCTGCAATTGCAGGAAAAAAGGAGCAGTTAATATGAAATTAGATAGAATACGAAAGAATCCTGAGTTTAGAGTTGTATATAGAAAAGGTAAATCTTGCTCTAATTACTTATTAGTTATGTATGTTTTTAAAAATTATAAAAATAAAGGTGATAATTCAAGTTTTAACAGGGTTGGAATATCTGTTAGCAAAAAAGTTGGAAAAAGTGTAATAAGAAGTAGAGTAAAAAGATTGATAAGTGAAAGCTATAGATTGAATAAAGACATGTTAAAACAACAGGGTTATGATTTTGTTTTTGTCGCTAGAACTGCTTCAAATGACAAAAGTTATAAAGAAATTGAAAAAGCTATGAAAGATTTATTTAGAAAAAGCGGGTTAATAAATGATTAAAAAATCTTTGATTCATATGATTAACTTATATAGAAAATACATATCACCCTTAAAACCACCATGTTGTAAATTTCAGCCCACATGTTCACAGTATGCTATAGAGGCTATTGAAAAATATGGTGGTTTAAAAGGTGGATATATGGCTATAAAGAGAATATTAAGGTGTCACCCTTGGAGTAAGGGTGGATACGATCCAGTTAAATAACACAAAACAGGAGGATTAAAGCTTGAAAGAATTTTTTTCGGTATATTTTGTTAATTTCTTTGATGCTATCCATGGAATGATCCAATCGGTAATTTCAAATCCGAATTATTCTTACGGAATTGCAATAATTATTTTCACAATAGTAGTAAAAGTAATACTATTGCCACTAACAATAAAGCAGACAAGATCATCAGTTAAATTAGCAGAAGTTCAACCAAAAACTGCAGCAATACAAGAAAAATACAAAAACGATCCACAAAGAGCACAACAAGAAATATTAAAACTTTATAAAGAAGAAAACGTAAGTCCTATGAGTGGATGCTTGCCACTTCTTATTCAATATCCAATAATAATAGTATTATTTTATGCATTCAGTACACTTGATTATCATGGTGCAGGATTTTTATGGATTCCAAACTTAAATCAACCAGATCCATATTTTATACTTCCGGTTTTATCAGGTGTAAGTACTTATATAATGTCTAAAATGTTACAACCAAAGGCTAACGCTAATTCTAGTTCCCAAGCAATGCCAAATATGGGAATGATGAATATAGTTATGGCAGGTATGTTTACTTGGATGGGTTTTAAAATGCAATCAGCTATAGTTATATATTGGATTATAAATAACGTGATTCAATTAGTTCAAACTTTATTATTAAGACCTAAAAAGAAAAATGAAGAATTAGCAACTGTTGGAGTTACTAATACTGATAATAATAAAGGAAAAAAGAAAAATAAATAATTAAATGCCTAGTAGTTTTGGGAAGGCGGTGTCATAGGGATGAGAATTATTGAAATGACGGGGAAAACCACAGGGGATGCAATTAAAAATGCACTTTCTGAGCTAAATGTTACTGAAGATAAAGTAAGCATAGAAGTGTTAGATGAAGGTAGCAAAGGTTTTTTAAACATAATAGGAGTTAAACCAGCTAAGGTTAGAGTAACTATAAAAAAAGATAGAGCTGAAGAGGCTAAGGTTTTTTTAAGAGACATTTTAAACTCTATGAATATTAAAGCTGAAATAAAAATAAAAGAACAAAAGAATGAAATGAATATAAATTTAATCGGACCTAATATGGGTATTTTGATAGGTTACAGGGGGGAAACATTAGATTCCCTTCAGTATTTAGTTAGTTTAGTTGTAAATAAGGATCATGATGATGAATATGTAAGAGTTATATTAGATACTGAAAATTATAGACATACTAGACAAGAAACCCTTAAAAGGCTTGCTGAAAAAATGGAAAGCAAAGTAAAGGCAACAGGCAAAACTCTAAAATTAGAGCCTATGAATCCATATGAGAGAAGAGTAATACATGCAGCACTTCAAAATAGTCAAGATGTTAAGACTTATAGCGAAGGTGAAGAGCCAAGAAGAAGAGTTGTTATTGAAATAAAGAAAGCCTAATAGGCTTTCTTTTTATTTATAATATAGAAATATCCTTATAAATGTAAAGTTTCCATTAAAAATTTCAATTAAAAATTAATTCAGATATTTTTTTTATAAAATTTTATATGGTATAATTTAAACTTATATGGACAAAAAATAATTGAATGTGTATTACATAAGTAAAATGGTAAATTTGTTATTTGCCTTAGTAAAAAAAGAAATTATAGAAGATTTTAAATAGAAAATAAACTAAAATAATATAAAATTAGATATCAAATTAGAAAGGAGTAAAATTTATGAAAGAATTCGATACAATTGCTGCTGTTGCTACTAGTATTGGAGAAGGTGGAGTTTCAATAATTAGAGTTTCAGGTGATAAAGCTTTAAATATAGTTAGTAAAATATTTAAAGGTAAAAATAATAGAAAATTAAACGATATAAAAACATATACAATGAGATATGGTTATATTATAAATTCTAATGATGAGCATATAGACGAAGTTATAGTAAGCTATATGAAAGGACCTCGTAGTTTTACTGCAGAGGATGTAGTAGAAATTAACTGTCATGGTGGAGTTGTTGCTACTAATAGAGTTATGTCAGAGGTTTTAAAAGTAGGAGCTAGATTAGCAGAACCTGGTGAGTTTACTAAAAGAGCTTTTTTAAATGGAAGGATAGATTTAAGCCAAGCGGAAGCTATTATAGATATAATAAATGCTAAAACAGAGTTAAGTATGAAGTCCGCTTTAATGCAAAGTGAAGGTGGAATTTCCAAGGAAATAAATGCTTTGAGAAATGAATTATTACAATCTATTGCACATATAGAAGCTACCGTTGATTATCCAGAAGATGATTTAGAGGAAGTTACAGCAGAAGGTGCAGCTAAAACTCTAAAAAAGATGTTGATTAAGATAGATGAGCTTTTAGATAGTGCAGACGAAGGTAAAATTTTAAGAGAAGGTCTAAATACAGTAATAGTAGGAAAACCTAATGTAGGTAAATCATCTTTATTAAACGCGCTAACGAAAGAAAACAGGGCAATAGTTACCGATGTACCTGGTACCACTAGAGACGTAATAGAAGAGTATATAAACATATCTGGAGTACCTATAAAAATAGTTGATACTGCAGGAATAAGAGAAACAGAAGATCTTGTTGAGAAAATTGGAGTTGAAAGATCAAAAGAGAAGATAAATCAAGCAGATCTTATAATTTTAATTTTAGATAGTAGTAGAGAATTAGATGAAGAAGATAGAGAAATTATAAGTTATATACTTGATAAAAAGTATATTGTTCTATTAAATAAATTAGATTTAGATGGTAAAATAAAAAAAGAAGATTTAAAGGAATTTGATTCTAATTATATTTTTGAAATTTCTGCAAAAACAGGTAAAAATATAGATAAAGTTAGAGAATCTATAAAAGACTTGTTTTTTAAAGGCGAAGTTTCAAATGATGATGTAATAATTACGAATACAAGACATAAAGAAGCCTTATTTAGAGCAAAAGAAAATATACAAGGTGCAATAGAAACACTGGAAAATACTTTTGCAATTGATTTGGCCTCAATAGATATAAGAAATGCTTGGAGTGATTTAGGGAAAATCACTGGAAGCACTTTAGAAGAAGATATTATAGATAAAATATTTTCAGAATTTTGTTTAGGAAAGTAGGTGACGTTATGTCATATATAGCTGGAGATTTTGACGTTATAGTAATAGGGGCTGGGCATGCAGGTTGTGAAGCTGCATTAGCATCAGCAAGAATTGGATGTAAAACTTTAATCTGTACTATGAATTTAGATAGTATAGCCTTTATGGCATGTAATCCTAATATTGGAGGAACAGCTAAAGGACACCTAGTAAGAGAGATAGATGCACTAGGTGGGGAAATGGGTATAAACATAGATAATACATATATTCAATCTAGAATGTTAAATACTTCTAAAGGACCAGCGGTACACTCATTAAGAGCGCAAGCTGATAAGAACAGATATTCAGAAAGAATGAAAAATGTTCTTGAAAATGAGGAAAACTTATGGTTAAGACAATTAGAGGTTACAAAAATAGATGTTGAAAATGGTAAAGTTAAAGGTGTTCTAACAAAATATGGTGCTTACTTTACATGTAAGACAATAGTTTTAACAACAGGAACGTACCTACAATCTAATATAATTGTAGGAGATATAAAATTTAATGAAGGACCAAGTGGTTTTTCACCATCTAATAAATTATCTGATTCTTTAAAAGAACTTGGAATTTCATTAAGAAGATTTAAGACTGGTACCCCTGCTAGGGTAAATAAGCGATCAATTGATTTTTCACAAATGGAAGAACAATTTGGTGACGATAAGGTAGTTCCTTTTTCTTTTATGAATAAGGATGTAAAAAGAGATCAAATATCATGTTTTTTAACGTATACAAACGAAAAAACACATGAAGTTATTTTAGAAAATATACATAGATCACCACTTTATAATGGTTCAATAGTTAGTACAGGTCCAAGATATTGTCCTTCTATAGAAGATAAAGTTATGAGATTTAAAGATAAAGAAAGACATCAAATATTTATAGAGCCAGAAGGCGAAGGTACAGAAGAAATGTATGTACAGGGAATGAGTAGTTCACTGCCTGAAGATGTTCAAATAAAGATGTTAAAAACAGTTCCAGGACTTGAAAATGTTGAGATGTTAAGAACAGCATATGCTATAGAATATGATTGCTTAGATCCAACTCAATTAAAATTATCCTTAGAGCTTAAAAACATAGGTGGTTTATTTACAGCAGGTCAAGTAAATGGTAGTTCAGGATATGAAGAAGCAGCAGCACAAGGCCTTATAGCAGGAATTAACGCTGCATTAAAAGTGTTAGAAAAAGAACCACTTATACTAAAAAGATCTGATGCATATATAGGAGTTCTTATTGATGATTTAGTTACTAAAGGAACTAATGAGCCTTATAGAATGATGACTTCACGTTCAGAATATAGACTATTGTTAAGACAAGATAATGCAGATTTAAGACTTACTGAACTTGGACATAAAAAAGGACTTGTAAGTGAAGAAAGATATAATGCGTTTTTAATAAAAAAACAGCAGATAGAAAATGAAGTTAAAAGAATTAAAAACATACAGATAACTAATAAAAGAGAAGTTATAGAGTTTTTAGAAACAAAGGGTTCTGCGCCACTAAAAAAACCAACAACTCTTTATGAACTAATAAAACGTTCAGAACTTGATTATTATATAGTTGCAGATTTAGATCCTGAAAGAGAAGATCTTTCTGATGCTATTACAGAGCAAGTGAATATAATGTCAAAATATGAAGGTTATATTGAAAAGCAGCTAGAACAAATAGCACAGTTTAAAAAATTTGAAAATAAGATGCTAGATAGTGAGATAGACTATAGTGATATAAAAGGTCTTAGAATAGAAGCTATGCAAAAATTAAACAAAATCAGACCTACTAATATAGGCCAGGCTTCTAGAATTTCAGGTGTATCTCCTGCAGATATTTCAGTTTTAATGATTTATTTAGAACAAAAAAATAGGGTTAAAAACCAATAAAACTTTTTGTTATAAAAGCGGAGGAAATTATGATATATTACGATATGTTAAAAATGGCAAGTGACAATGAAGGTTTAGACTTTGATGAGGATAAATATAATAAGTTTATAAAATATAAAGAACTTATACAAGAGTGGAATGAAAAAGTAAACTTAACAGCAATTACAGAAGATGAAGAAATAATAAAAAAGCATTTTATAGATTCATTAAAAGTGTTTAAAATAGAAGAATTAAAGAAATGTAAAAGATTTATAGATATAGGCACAGGGGGAGGATTCCCAGGCGTACCTATGAAAATAATGAATCCAGAATGTGAAATGTATCTTTTAGATTCATTAAATAAAAGAATAAACTTTTTAAATGAAGTTGTTAACCAATTGGGCTTAGAAAATGTTAATACTATGCATGGAAGAGCTGAAGATTATGCTAAGGACCCAAGCTATAGAGAAGGGTTTGATGCTGTAGTTTCAAGAGCTGTAGCTAATCTTACAGTGTTAAGTGAATTTTGCATACCTTATTTAAAAGTTGGAGGATATTTTGTTGCATTAAAAGGACCAGCTATTGATGAGGAATTAACAGATGCTAAAAAGGCTATTTCAATATTAGGCGGAAGAGTTGAACGTATAGAGAATGTTGATATTGAAGGTAGCGACCTTAAACATAACTTAGTTGTAATAAAGAAAATTAAAGAAACACCTAAAAAATATCCTAGAAAAGCAGGAATGGTAACAAAAAATCCATTAAAATAATGTAAAATTATGGTATAATATATATGTGAGGACTAGATTAAAGAAAAATATAAAGGGATGGGTTTATTTATGGAAAAAAATGTAATAAACGTTTCTACAGAGTTAATAGTGCCTAATAAATATCAACCAAGACAAGTTTTTAATGAAGAGGCAATAGAAGAATTAGCTCAATCAATAAAAACTTATGGCATAATACAACCTCTTACTGTAAGGAAAAGTTTTAATGATACATATGAGTTAATAGCTGGAGAAAGAAGACTAAGAGCAGCTAAACATGCAGGACTTTTAGAAGTTCCAGTTATAATTGTTGAAATAGACGATAAAGAATCAGCGGCAATAGCTCTTTTAGAGAACTTACAGAGAGAAGATTTAAATTTTTTCGAAGAGGCAGTAGCATATTATAATTTAATACAAGAACATGAATATACTCAGGATCAATTAGCTAAAGCAATAGGAAAAAAGCAATCCACTATAGCTAATAAATTAAGAATACTAAAATTAGATAAAGAATTAATTGATTTAATAATAAAAAACAAGTTAACAGAAAGACATGCAAGGGCATTGTTAAAACTTCCAACTCTTGAATTACAAAAATCAGTTATTGATGAAGTAATAAATAAAGGATTAAATGTAAGTAAAACAGAACAATTAATAGATAGAGAGTTATTAAGAATATCTCATCAAGAAATAGCTGCAGATGGAAAGAAAAGAATTAAAGGTGTATTTAATTCAAAAATATATGTTAATACAATAAAGCAAGTTTTTGATAAATATGGCATAAAAGCAAATTATAGATCAAAAGAACTAGATGACAGTATTCAAGTTACTATAACTATAAAGAAAAAGTAATGTTTCACGTGAAACAAAGACTTATTGATTTCCAATAAGTCTTTTTTATTATAGATAAATGTAAAAATATAAAAGGTAGTATCGAAAAGTGTAATTATTAACTCATATATATCCAATAATAGGATAAAATATATTTAAAATGATAAAAATTTCAAATAGTACTTTAATTGATAAATATATCAATATATAATTAGATATATATAACAAACTAAATAACATATAAAAATTAAAGCAAAAATTTTAAGGGTATTTAAAGTTGAAATTAAATTTATTATTTCATTTAATATGGAAAAATAGGATCTTAAAATTAGTTAATTTAAACAATTTAAAATTATATAATTAGAAGCTAAACTTAATCTAGATAAAGAGTTATTTTTAGGGGAAATGATAACTGTTTTACTTAATAGAATAAGGGAATAATTCTAATTTTCAACTAACGGTATTTGTACTTATTTTTCTTAGCTGATAATGAAAGTTTGATAAATAAATTTAAAGTTAGGCTTACTTTCCTATATAAAAGTTAAAATATTATTGATTAGATAATCTAATATAATAAAAGAATGGGGGATTTAATGATGAAAACTATATGTGTTTTTAATCAGAAAGGTGGAGTTGGAAAAACAACTATAAACATAAACTTATGTTCATGTTTGGCAATGCAAGGGTATAAAATATTGGCTATAGATATTGATCCTCAAGGAAATACAACTAGTGGACTAGGAATTGATAAAAGTAAAATAGAATTTTCAACTTATGATGTCTTAACTACAGATATAAAAATAGAAGATGCTATAAGAAAAATTGATTTAGTGGATAATTTTTATATGGTCCCATCTAATGTTACTTTAGCTGGTGCTGAAGTAGAACTTATAGATAAAGAAAGTAGAGAATTTATACTAAAAAATAAATTAAAAACTTTAGAAGATAAATTTGATTATGTGTTTATAGATTGCCCTCCTTCACTAGGAATGTTAACTATAAATGCACTTACTGCATCTAATAGTGTTTTAATTCCTATTCAATGTGAGTTTTATGCACTTGAAGGTGTAGGACAGCTTATAAATACTTATGATTTAATAAAAAAATCTTTAAATAAAGATATAGAAATTGAAGGTGTAATCTTAAGTATGTACGATTCCAGAACAAAATTAGGTAATGAAGTTGTTTCGGAGGTTAAGAATTTTTTCAAAAACTCTGTTTATAATACTGCTATACCAAGAAATATTAAGTTAGCAGAATCACCTAGTTTTGGCCTTCCTATAATTTTATATGATGATAAATGTAAAGGAGCAGATGCTTTTTATAATTTATCTAAAGAATTTTTAGAAAGACAAAGGAGGGAATAAATAAGATGGTAAAAAAAATGGCTTTAGGAAAAGGGTTAAGTGCTCTCATCCCAGACCAGATTATAGAAGAAAAAAAGGTTGAAAAATCTATAGTAAATATATCTATGAATTTAATAAAACCAGATAAAAATCAACCAAGAAAAGCTTTTGATGATCAAAAGATACTAGAGCTATCAGAGTCTATAAGACAACATGGAGTAATTCAACCAATAATATTGAGAAAAGAAAATGAAACCTATATTATAGTAGCAGGAGAAAGAAGATGGCGAGCTGCTAAAAAGATTGGATTGAAAGATATTCCAGCAGTAATAAAAAATTTAACTGATGAGCAAGTTTTAGAAATATCTCTTATAGAAAACATTGTTAGAGAAGACTTAAATCCTATAGAAGAAGCTATCGCTTATAAAAAGCTTATGAATGACTTTAAGTTAACACAAGAGGATATAAGTAAAAAAATTTGTAAATCTAGAAGTGCTATAGCTAATTGTTTAAGATTATTAAATTTAGATAGTAGAGTTCAACAATATATAATTGAAGGCGTAATATCAGAAGGACATGGTAGAGCTGTACTGATGATAAATGACAATAATATACAATATGAAGTTTCTCAAAAAGTTATAGATAATGAGCTAAACGTTAGAGAAACAGAGTCATTAATAAAAGAATTACTAAAAAATAAAGAAGAAAATACTTCTAAAAATAAAGAAGAAAAAAATCCTTATTATAAAGATATTGAAAAAAAATTAGAAAATTACTTTAATACCAAAGTAAATATAAACCATAAGAGCAAAAATAAAGGAAAAATAGAAATAGAATATTATTCAGAAGATGAGCTTCAAAGGATAATAGAACTATTCAGTTTATAATGTTTCACATGAAACAATTTTAAAGAAAGGAAGAAAACTATGACTCAAATATTCAACATCATAAACCAATATAGTGCATACATTACTATAGCACTTTTGGGCATATTAGCAGTATTCTTTATTGTATTAATAGTAACACTATCAAGTTTAAACCGTTTAGAAAAAAAATATAGACGTTTGATGAGAGGGTCTAATAATAAAAACTTAGAAGAGTTAATATTAAAATATTTAGACACTATTGATGAAGTCAAAAATAACAATAATGAAATTAAAGAAATTTGTAAAAACACACAAGTTTTAACAAACAATTGTATTCAAAAGTTTTCGATCATTAGATATAAAGCTTTTGAAGATGTAGGAAGTGACCTAAGTTACTCAATTGCATTTTTAGATGCAAACAATGATGGTGTATTATTAACAAGTATATATGGTAGAAATGAAAGTACTACATATGCAAAGCCTATAGATAAAGGTATATCAAGGTATGATTTATCAGAAGAAGAAGAAAGAGTGCTACACGAAGCAATTAATAAATAAGAAAAAAGGGGCTGTCGCATTAGCGGGTTTAAATCCGTTAGCGATAGCTCCTTTTAGTCATCTTTAAAATCTTTTATTCGGTTTACTATATCTTAACTATAAAATATTTAAAAATAGGCGCACTTTAATAAGTC
>NZ_LFRG01000055.1:0-20602 GCF_001573875.1 Clostridium sp. ATCC 25772 | reverse complement strand
ACCTCATAGTTTTTTTGATATTATTATATCTAAAATTTAAATCTTTTGCACTAATTAGTTTTCAGACACACCCTAATTAAATCTACTTATTAAGATAAAAAAAGGTGTCTTCATTTAAAGTTAAGACACCTTTTATTACTTATTTATCTATTCCATCCCTTGATAAAACGCCATCATAATAATAATGTTTAACTTCCTTCATTTCTGTAATGAGATCAGCTATATCTAGTAATTCATTTTGAGCATATCTTCCAGTTAAAATTAATTCTGTTTCATAGGGTTTATTTTTTAGTACTTTTAAAACATCTTCTATATTTAACAACTTAAAATACAACGCTATTGTAATTTCGTCCATAATAATTACATCATATTCCTTGCTTAAGATAATGGCTTCAATTTCTTTTAGACCATTAATAGCTATATCTATATCCTCTTTTTCAGGGCCTTCATTTATAAAACATCTGCGCCCAAATTGTTTAAATTTTATATTAGGTAAATAGTTTTCACATTTTACTTCATTATATTTCATGCCTTTTACAAATTGACCGAAAAAAACTTTTTTTCCTGCGCATACTGCTCTTACAGCAAGACCTAATGCTGCTGTTGTTTTTCCTTTACCATTTCCAGTATAAATATGAATATATCCTTTTCCCATAAAAACCATCTCCAACCATTATTATTTAAATTTAAAATACATTCAATAGTTAATTAAAAACTGTATATTATATAGGGTTCAAAGTTGACTTTTAAAATTATCCATTCCAAAACTTGGATACCCCAAATAGTGAGACATGCTCTGAATCACTTGGAACTCAACACTGCATCTTGTATGAAAATATTTTAAAGTTATTGAATAAATTTAAATTTGAGCTTGTTTCCCTATAGAATGTATACTTTGAATATTTCAATAATTTCTATTTTTACATTTTATATAGTTTTATTCTAAGATAATAGTCTAAAATGTACAAGTAATGTGATATATTGATATTTAGAGAAACATTAAGAAAAAGTGAATAATATATAATCAGGAGGTAGAAATGGGGTATATAGAAGAATTAAGAAGTTTAATTGGCCATAGACCTGTTATATTAAATGGAGTGTCTGTTTTAATTATAGATAAAAATAATAGTATTTTATTACAAAAAAGAATTTGCCCTAAAAAATTATGGGGATTACCAGGGGGCTTAATGGAACTTGGTGAATCTTTAGAAGAAACAGGTAAACGAGAAGTATTTGAGGAAACAGGATTAAAGGTTGATAATTTAAAATTCTTAAAAGTGTTTTCAGGAAAAGATTTTTACTTAAAACTTCCGAATAAGGATGAATTTTATTTAGTTAATGCAGTATATTATACATATGATTTTCAAGGAGAATTAATATTAAATGAAAGCGAAGGAAGTGCATTAGAGTTTTTTAGTATAAATGATTTGCCAAAGGAGATGGTTAAAAGTCATAGGTTGTTTATAGAAACGTATATATCAAATATTTTAAGTTAAAAGTGTTATGATACAATAGAATTATTAAAATGTATTATTTGAATTATTTATTGATGAATTAAATTTTTCAATAGATAATTTCATATATTATTCAAAGAATATTATTTAAAATTTAAATATTTGTGAATATTTTCGTTAAAATATGTTTATTAAGGCAGATTTGTAGTATACTAAATATATAAAAAGCCTTAAAAGGTTTATATAAATTCCCAAAATAACTTTAATTTTGATTGTTTTATTTTTAAATAAAGCAATCTTTTTTTATAAAATAAATTTTTAAAATTCTTAATATTGTGTTAAAATAAGAAAAATAAGAAAATTTAAAATAAAGAGGTGGTTTTATAAATTAATATAGCAAGCTTATAAGTTTGTTATTATTTTGGACAAGCTTTAATATAATCTTAAATTTAAGGCTATATAGGGAAACAAGCTCAAATTTAAATTTATTCAATAACTTTAAAATATTTTCATACAAGATGCAGTCTTAAATTTTAAGTGATTCGGAGCATGTCTCACTATTTGGGGTATCCAAGTTTTGGAATGGATAATTTTAAAAGTCAACTTGGAACCCTATATTAAGAAACTATTTAAACTAATGTAAAAGGAGTTTTGAATATGACAAAAGTTAAATTTTATAATGTACACCATATAGACAACAAAAAAATATCCTTTGCAGCAATAGTTGCAAAATATAAAGACCATTGGGTTTTTATAAAAGATAAAAATGAAAGTACATGGAGAATTCCATGTGGATATCATGAAAGTAATGAACATATTGAAAAATATGCAGAAAAAGAATTAATGAAAACAGTTGGAGCAAAAAAATTTCAAATATCTCCAGTATGTATGTGTTCAGTAGTGGAAGATGAAAATGAATTTTTAGGTCAGCTATTTTATGCTAAAATAGAGGAATTAGATGAAATGGAAAAATTAGAGGTTGAAGATATAGAATTTTTTGACACTTTGCCTAAAAATTTAACTTATCCAGCAGTACAATCATTTTTATTTAAAAAAGCATTAAATTATGAAAACAGTAAAAAACAATAAAATGTTAATGAAAAAAAGGAATTTTATATGTTGATAAGAATAAATATAGTTGATATATATACATGTAAAATAATTAAATGGTAAAATTATGAGTTTTATTATTAGAAAAGCAACTAAAAATGATTATCTAGAAGTTAATGCTTTAATGAGTGAACTTCATGGTTTACATGTAGATGGAAGACCAGATATATATGTTAAGGTTGATAGTCCTTTAGTTAAAGATTATTATAATATATTGTTAGAAAGTGGACTTTATGAGGTTTTTGTATTAGAAGAAGATGAATCTATTTTAGTTGGTTACACTATTTTAGAAATTAAGGAAAGTTCATCAAGAATGGAATTTGTTGAGAAAAAATTTGCTTATATGAATGATTTATGTATAAAAAAAGAATATAGAGGTAATGGGTTAGGTAAGATTTTATTTAATGTTGCTGTAGAATTTGCAAAAAAAGTAAATGGCGAAACGTTAGAACTTGGAGTATGGAATTTTAATGAAAGTGCTATAAAATTTTATAAACATATGGGTATGAGTGTAAGAAATATAAGAATGGAGTTAAAATTATAATTATGCTTTAAAATAAGAATAAAGATTAGTGTTTAAGGTAACCTTAAAAGTATAAAATATTTTAAGGAGGACACTATGAGAAAAAGGTTTAATGCAATAGTAAGTTTCATAATTTTATTTAGTATAGTTTTAACTTTTAACTTCAGATATAATATAAAAGTTTTAGCAAAGGGAGAAACTGATAAAAAATTTGTGGTATGTATTGACCCAGGACACCAAGAAAAAGGTGATAGTAAAGTTGAACCTATTGGTCCTGGAGCTTCTCAAAAAAAACCACGAGTTTCTTCTGGAACTGCAGGGGTTGGAACAAAAAAAGCTGAATATTTGGTGAACTTAGAAGCATCATTAATATTAAAAGAGCTTTTAGAAGAAAATGGGTATGAAGTGGTTATGACAAGAGAGACCAATGATGTGAACATAAGCAATGCAGAAAGAGCGGAAGTTTCTAATAAGGCAAAAGCAGATATGACTATAAGGATTCATTGTGACAGCTTAAACGATTCAGGAAAAACAGGCGCATCCATACTAATACCATCTAAATCTGCTAGACATACAGATGATATATATGTAAAAAGTAATGAATATGGAAACATTTTAAAATCATCTCTTCAAGCTCAAGGAATAAAAGTTAATGGAGTTTTTGAAAGAAATGATATAACAGGTTTCAATTGGTCACAAGTTCCAGTTGTTATACTAGAAATGGGGTTTATGAGTAATTGGAATGAAGATAGAATGCTTTGTGATATAAACTATCAAAGAAAATTAATGGAATGTGTTAAAATATCATTAGATGAATATAAAGAAAATAATAAAAACTAGAAATATATTTTCTAGTTTTTATTATTTTAAATATTTTGGATAAATATAGTAATTAGTAATGAACTTTTATTAAGTGAAATCTTATGTTAGAATTACTAAAACCAAGGTCATAAGGTACAAGAAGTCTATCGGTATTATGGCAAGTTACAAGAGGATATCCTTTAGAATCAAGACCAGTTACAGTTGATACATGAATTATTTTTCCATTTTTTTCATATGCTACAAAGTCTCCAGGTCTTAGATTGTATGAATCTTTATAAATTTCTTCATAAGTACCTTTAGCAATATAAGAAGCTCTTCCACTGTTTATCATATAGTTTTTAAAGGACTGGGCATTAACCCAAGCTTTTGAGCCATCTCGTCCTTCATAGTTCCAAAGTTTATTCTTCTTAAAGCCACCACCTTCATAAAGTATTTGAGAAGCAAAGTTTGCACAATCTCCACCTTTAGGATTGAAATTTGTATATTCTTTATTATATTTAAAGTTATACTCATCATCATAAGCTATTCCACAGTATTTATGGGCATAATCAATAGCTTTTTCTAGTTTTTCTGTTAAATTAATTTCTGGACAATCTTTTGAAAGTATATATTCTTTCATTTCTTTAGATTTTTTTATGTTATCTAAATTTAGTGAGTCTGCGAAAGGATCTGTGTACCATTCTTTTGTTATCACATATTTATCATTTTCCTTTTTTAGATTTATATAGTGTGAGGTTCCTAAACGAAATTTATTATGAATGTCAGGGGAAGTTATATAGCTATAATCAAACTCAGTTGTAGCAGAACAAACTATGCCATATATCCCAGGTTCTTTTTCTTTAACCTTTCTAACTTTTAATAAAGATTGAATATTATTAAATGTTACAGCTTGTTTTTCAGACCAATTTTTAAGATAATCAATTTTTTTATTCTCACTTTCATAAGCCCATAAACTAACTTTTTTATTTAAATCATAAAAAACTTTTAATCCTTCACTATCACCAGAAAGTATTGATTTGTTTCTTTGATCAAATAAATCATTTAAAAGTACATGAAATTCATTTTTTAATTGCTCATTTGCATCCGGTGATTGTTCAAAAGTGTGCATATCTTCATCTACAAAATAATATGGATTTGCAAATGCTAATGAAATGTTTGAAAAAGACAAAAATAAAGTTAAAATGAAGCCTATAGGAATTTTATTAAACTTTCTCATCATGTGTCTCCTTTATTAGATAATAATTTGATTTGTTAATTTAGAAAAGTATATACATATATTTTGTCATTATTTTTGAATAATATATATGGAAATTGTAGTAACTAATATGTTTAAAAAATGAATATATTTTTTTATTAACACAAATGTATTTTATTTAATAAAATGAATATAAGGGATAATATAATTTTTCTTTTAATATATTATATGTAAGTTTAGATTTAATTATAAAACTCATGTAGTATGTTAATATCTTATATTATATTTTAGAAGGTGATGAAAGTGATTGGGTATTATTTAATGCCTCATCCACATACGTTAATTAAAGAAATAGGAAAGGGAGAATAAGAAAAAATTCAAGAAACTCAGGATTCTTGTGAGCAAATATGCAAAGAAATAGAATTAAAAGATGCAGAAAACATAATAATAGTAATACCTCATGGAACTTTATAATGGAGTTTTTATAACTTTGTATGTATGAGAAAGTCTTAGAGAGTTATGGTAAGTGTATATTCAACAACTAATAATTTAGGTGGGAAAATAGTTAAAAAAGTATAAAAAATCTGTGGCACTACCAATTATGAAAAATATTACAACTATAGAGGAGCAGTTAAACTTAGCCCTTGAAAGTGCTAATATTTTAAAAGATGATGATTATAAAATACAGGGTTTTAAAGTTAAAAGGTTTGAAGAATAAGACAATACTATAAAAAAGAATCTACAGGTATTGAAATTAAAAAGTAGGTTCTTTTTTGTTTCAATTTAAATTTTTATAATATATAAAGTTTTTCACTGTGTAACACTTATATTTAAACATTAATATATAGATATTATACATTAATATTTAGGAGGAATTTTATGAGTTATGATAACACTATAATTATAACCGGTGATAAAAGTAAATTAAAAAACTTTTATAATGATTTTAAAAAGGATGGAAAATTTAGTTTGTCTAATATAATATCAGAGCCTTTTAAAAAAAATATTGAAGATAAAAGGGGAATTATTGTAGATAAAAATCTTTTGAATAATAGAGTTTTAAGACTTGTATATAATAAGAAGCAAAGAGATGTATATAAAAAAGTACGTAATGATTTAGTAAAAAAAGTATGCAAAAATAATGGGTTAGTTCCCAAAGGTATAAAAAAGGATAATCCAATAAACTATTATTTATATATAAATAATAAAACAGGTAGTATAGAGTTTGATATTAATGCATGGAGATATATTCATTGGGGTAACAATGTTGATGAAGGAAAAAATATATACTATGAAGATTTAAAGGAAGATAGAATCTTGTTAAGAGCTACAAATAATGGAGTATTCCCCTTAGAGTTTGTTGTCTATTGTGAAAAAAAGTATAAGGGAATAAAATTTAGATGTTTTACAGATAAGGATTATGGGAAACCTGACATATATGAATTTATCATAAATAAAGAGAATCGTACTGCAAAGATGTTAAGATATAATAAAATGGATTTTATGATTAATATAATGGAATTTGACAAAATGACTGCTTATAAAAAGCTTTATGATAATTTATTACAAGAGTTATTGCTTAAGCATAAGTATGACAAAGAAGAGCTTGTACAGTGTAGCATATTTAAAACCGCATTAGAGGCAGCTTATGAATACAATATAGATTTAAAGGGCACTTGTAGTGAAGAATTAATAAAAATAAATAAAATATAAATAGTTTTCTAATAAAAATCTAGAGTATTAAATCTCTAGATTTTTATTATATGTACTTTAAGTAAAAATATTACTTTAAAAGAAGGATTTGAAAAATAGTTATTGAATTATAATTATATAAGGTAGATTCATAAATTGGAATTAATGACTGAAAAATTTATCTGTTAAATAAGGAGCAAAAAAATGAATTCAGGGAAAAATATTAAGCTAAAATTATCTAACTCATTTCCAGCGTTAACGCATAAATATTTTAGGTATTTTTGGTTTGGTCAATGTGTATCTTTAATAGGTACGTGGATGCAAAGTACAACACAAGGGTGGCTTGTACTGGAAATAACAAATAACAATACCTCTTTTTTACTTGGTCTTATAAATGCGCTTCAATTTACCCCAATGATGATTTTTTCACTTTTTGCAGGTGTTATAGTAGACAGATTTTCTAAAAGAAAATTACTTATATTTACCCAAATAGGTCTTATGTTAATGGCAGTAATACAAGGGCTTTTAGTACTTACAGGATTGGTAAGATTCTGGCATTTAGCCATCATAGCATTGGTTACTGGATGTATAAATACTATAGATATGCCAACTAGGCAATCTTTTGTAATAGAACTTGTTGGAAAAGAAAATCTTATGAATGGTATAGCATTGAATTCTTCAGTTTTTAATGCAGCTAGGATTTTAGGACCATCTATAGCTGGTATAATAATAGCTTATACAGGAATAGAAGTATGTTATATTATAAATGCAATATCCTTTGTACCAGTTATTTATGGTATTTTTAAGATAAAATCAAAACCTGTAAAGATTAATCATAGTAAAAACATGTTAAGGGAAATAAAAGATGGACTTATATATATAAAGGGTAATAGAAATCTTGTAAAAACTTTTTCTTTAATAACTATAATGGGAATATTTGCATTTAATTATAATGTTCTAATTCCATTATTTGCAGTTGATATATTAGGACTTTCAAGTAAGGGATATGGATTTTTAATGTCATCTTTGGGTATAGGTTCATTAATAGGAGCTCTTACAATGGCCACAAAAAGTAAAAATGGTCCTAAGTTTAAGCTTATATTATTTGCTGCATATATTGTATCTATTTTACTTATTATTCTAGGAATTAATAGAGAACAATATATTATGGCTTTATTGCTTAGTTTAGTAGGAATGTTTAATATAACTTTTTCAACCAGTGCAAATTCTACAGTGCAATTAAACTCAAAAGATGAGTATAGGGGAAGAGTTATGAGTGTATATAGTTTATTGTTTGCAGGTGTGGCACCAATAGGGAGTCTTTTTACAGGTACTATATCAAATGATTTTGGGCCAGCTAAAGCATTTATATTTAGTGGTATAGTGGCAATGATTTTTATAACTGCTGTATGTTTTATAGATAAGGCAGTTAAAAATAAGTATGTAAATGTAAGTGATTAATATACAAAACTACTATAAGGTACGCTTTATAGTAGTTTTGTATTTATGTAGCTAATGTAAAATATAGGTTAAAAAAATAAAGTTTTATTGATACATTTATTATTTATTGGTATCATGGTAGAGTGATTATACAAAAATGAAATCAATAATATAACATAAAAATATGTAGTAAAGCAAGTAATTTTAAATTGAAAAAAGATAAGGAAGTGAAAAAATGTACATAATTAATTTTATTAGGGGATTTTGCATGGCATTAGCAGATAGTGTACCTGGAGTGTCTGGTGGAACGATAGCGTTTGTATTGGGATTTTATGACAAGTTTATAAATTCATTAAATGACATTGCATGTAAGGATAAAGAAAAAAGAAAAGAAGCTGCATTTTTCTTGATGAAAATAGGGATAGGGTGGGTAATAGGATTTATTCTATCAGTTTTATTACTAGCATCTATATTCGATGAACATATATATTCAATTAGCTCATTATTTATAGGCTTCATTATTATGGCTATACCAATAATAATAAAGGAAGAAAAAGAAAATTTCTTAGGTAAATATAAGAATTTGATATATGCAATATTAGGAGCGGTTCTTGTATGGGCTATAACATATTTTAATCCAATGAATGGAGCTGGTGGTATGGATATATCAATAAATAGCTTATCGGTATCACTTGGATTATATGTATTTTTTGCAGGTATGATAGCTATATCAGCTATGGTACTTCCTGGAATATCAGGTTCAACGCTACTTTTAATATTTGGACTATATGTTCCAATAATAAGTGCAATAAAAGAAGTTTTAACTTTAAATTTTACATATTTACCAATACTTATTATATTTGGCTTTGGAGTTTTATTAGGAATTGCAGTTACAATTAAAGGGGTAAAATTTTTACTTGAAAATTATAGATCTCAAACTATGTATTTTATATTAGGACTTATGATAGGTTCAATATATGCAGTAATTATGGGACCACAATCTTTAGAAATTCCAAAATCACCAGTGAATTTTAAAACATTTAATATTATATTCTTTATATTAGGTGGAGCTTTAATACTAGGACTTGAAAAGCTTAAAACTTATTTTGAAAATAAAAGCAAATAGTAAAAAACTACTGAAATTTTCAGTAGTTTTTTGTTATATCTATATAAATAAGTTTAATCCAGAATCTTCTGTTGCTCCTAGATAAGAAGCTACACCACCAAGGTCTACGCCAGGTATTAGTTCCTCATGTTTTATACCCATGAGTTCCATAGACATTGTGCATGCAACAAGCTTAACACCCATTTTTTTTGCGTTTGTTATTAAGGTATCTAAAGAATCTACATTGTTTTTATCCATAATGTGTTTTATCATTTTTGGGCCCATTCCAGCCATATTCATTTTAGAAAGTGGTAATTTATCAGTATTGCTAGGTAGCATTACATCAAACATTTTTTCTATAGTGTTTTTAGAAACTGAAGGTTTGCTTTTCTTTTTCAAAACATTAAGACCCCAGAAAGTAAAGAACATAGTAACTGGTTTTCCCATTGAAGCAGCTCCAGTAGCTATTATAAATGAAGCTATAGCTTTATCTAAATCACCACTAAACACCACCATTGTAGCTCCATCTTTTTCGGTAGAATTACTGCATAAGTTAGGTTTGTTTTCTAAAGAGTTATTTCTACCTTTCATAATTTTTGTTATATACATTTTTTTATTATTATCTCTAGTATTTTCAATAAGTGTATTACCTGTATTTTTACACCAAGAGGAAATATCATTTTTAAAACCTGCATCGGTAGAAGTTATTTTTAAAATATCTCCATCTTTTAATTTTGACATTTCTTCGTATACTTTTCTTATTGGACCAGGGCATTGAAGACCACAAGTATCAAGGGTTATAATGGTTTCATTATTATTTTTCACTATAGATTCTCCTTTATTATCATTATTTTCATATGAAGAATGATGTTGAACAATTGGTTTTGAATTTTTATAGGTTCTATATCCACCATCTATATTTTTACATTTAAATCCGTTTAAAGTAAGGATTCTTGAAGCAATATAACCTCTTAAACCTGCAGCGCAATAAACATATATTAATTTATCTTTTGGTAGAGAAGATAAATTATCACGCAAAGTGCCAAGTGGAATATTCATAGCATTCTCTATATGACCTAAATCAAATTCTTCTTTTTCACTTACATCTAAAAAGAAACTTTTTTCTTTTACTAAGGCATCTATTTCATGCCATTGAATTGTATCAACATAACCATCAATTATATTTGAAGCAACATAGCCTGCCATATTCACAGGGTCTTTTGCTGAAGAATATGGTGGCGCATAACAAAGCTCTAAATCTTGAAGATCAAATACAGTTAAGTCACTTTTAATTGCAGTAGCAATTACGTCAATTCTTTTTTCAACACCGTCTGCACCAACAGCTTGAGCACCTAATATTTTACCGGTTTTAGAATTAAATATTAATTTTAAATTTATTATAAAAGAACCAGGATAATAACTAGCGTGAGAGCTTGGATGTATATGACAAGTTTTATACTCAATATTATGCTTTTTTAAGGTCTTTTCGTTGTTGCCAGTAGATGCGACGGTTAAATCAAAAATTTTAGCTACTGAAGAACCAAGTGTTCCATTATAAGGAGTTCTTTTACCACATAAAGTGTCTGCTAAAACTCTACCTTGTCTGTTTGCTGGCCATGCAAGTGGAATCATAGTAGGTTTTTTATTTATATAATCTATAACTTCAATAGCATCACCAAGAGCATATATATTTTCATCGTTAGTTTGCAAATATTTATTTACTACTATGGCGCCTCTTTCATTTAATTTTAATCCAGCATTTTTAGCTATTTCACTTTCTGGTTTTACACCTATAGAAAGTATAATTAAATCGGTATTAATCTCCTTACCGCTATTTAAAATTACAGTTTTGCCATTATTTTTAAAGGATTTAACGCCATCTTCTAAAATTAAATCAACACCAAATTCTCTTAAATGATTATGGACAATAGAAGCCATTTCAAAATCTAAAGGTGTCATTACTTGATTGCTCATTTCAACTAGAGTAACTTTTATTCCCCTATTAGAAAGATTTTCAGCCATTTCTAGACCTATAAAGCCGCCACCAATAATTGTAGCATTTTTAGGATTAGTATCATTTACAAAGTTTTTTATTTTATCAGTATCTGGAATGTTTCTTAATGTGAATAAATTATTACACTTATCAATTCCAGGAATGTTAGGTTTTATAGGAGATGCGCCAGGTGAAAGTATTAACGTATCATAACTTTCAGTATAAGTTTCATTAGTTTTCAAATTTTTAACAGTAACACATTTTTCAGGTCTATTAATATTAATAACTTCACTAAAATTTCTAATATCCATATTAAATTTTTTACTCATTCCTTCTACAGTTTGAAGTAAAAGAGCATCTCTAGATTTAATTTCACCGCCTATATAATAAGGTAAACCACAGTTAGCAAAGGAAATATATTCACCTTTTTCAAACATTATTATTTCATTTTCTTCATTTAATCTTCTTAATCTTGCAGCAGTGGAAGCACCACCAGCAACTCCACCTACAATTAGGATTTTTTTGCTCATAAAAAACCACCTCTTAATTAATATTTTTAAAACATAATATAAGGATAAAGTGATATAAATGCAATAACACTATTATGGATAAATTTTAATAGTGAAATAAGATTTAATATCAATTACTTTAAAAAGCGTATAATTAATATAAATTTATTATTTATATATTAAAAATGCATTTAGTTTGAATATAATAATATTTTTTAATTTTAAGAAAAGTAAAATTATAAATTTAGTATATCCTAAACTTTATTTAAGATTCGTAAATATATTTCAAAATATAAGTTAATTATAATTTTGTAATATAGATTATTGTAATAAAATTGTAAAATATATTATTATTATATTTAAATAATACGATATTGTTACAAAATAGTCAATAAAAAATATAGTGAAAATTTATATATGTTTGAAATTATTGTAGTATATGATATAATTAATGGAATTTTATTATAAGGAGCGTTAGAAGATGGAAAATAAGATAAATTTAAATGAACTTTTGGAAATATATAATATGGAACTTGATGATGTTAAAAATCTTTATAATAAATCAGAAGGAGTTGTTATTCTAATTTCACAGGAAGATATAAAAGCAGTAGAAGATGGAAAAAAAGTTGAAGACTTTGATGAGTGGAAAAAAGAAATAATTCTTAATGCTCTTGATTATAAAAGTAACAAAGATAAGTATATAGAGTTCCCAAGAAGAGAAGACTTTGATGAATATTTTATAATGGAAAAGTTTATACAAAATTGCAATGACGAAAATTTGAAAGCGGAGCTAAATTTAAATATTAGTGGTGAAGATGCATTTAGAGCATTTAAAAGTGCATTATATAGATTAGATTTAATTGATCAATGGTATAATTTTAAAGATAAAGAATTTTTAAAGTTTTTAGCTCAATGGTGTAACAAAAATGAAATTGAATATATTTTAGAAATTTAAGGCTAGAATATAATGAAAAAATAATGAATTTAAATGAATAATAAAAATATTTCGGCAAATCTATTGAAAATAAGAGCTAATATGGTTATAATAAAGATGGTAAAAAGTTAATAATGATTTAGGTACCTTTAATTAGGTATAATAGGGAAAGTGGTGAAAATCCACTACAGCCCCCGCTACTGTATACGGATACGAAATCAATATCCACTGGAATTTATTTTTCTGGGAAGGATGGTTAAGGTTAAGCCGTTAGTCAGGAGACCTGCCTAAAACATGCAATAACATTGTAATTTCGGAGGGAAGTTAGGTGTATCACGAAACTTTTTGTCTTTTATTTTAAAAGGCTTAGTTAATACGCTGTCAGTGATATATACCTCCAAAATTATGGAGGTTTTTTTGTTTGTAAAAATAGAAACAAGCTATTCAAAGTTAGAAAAACATTACTTTTATAGTGAAGAGGCTCCAAAATTACATTTTAATTATATATTTTGGTAGTTTTGAAAGTAAGTAGATGCTTGAAAATAAATTAAATTCTAAAATATATTTAGAATAAGGTTTTAAAAAATTTACAAATAAAATAAATCCCTATATTAGATAGTAAGATATATAGCCTAAGAATTCCAACGCTACAATAGCTTTTTACTATAATGGTAAATTGCAAAAATCTAAAAGCATATAATTAGGTATGTTTTAATGAAGATTTATTTAAAATAAAACAATGAGGTTTTATTTTGAACGGTATATAAAAATTTATAATTATTTCTTATGAAATTAAAATGAAGTAAATAAAAATTAAAAAGTCAATATAAATGAAAGTTTGGTTGTGAAAGTTAACATCATATAAAAATAAAAAAAGTAGAAATTTATACCCACATATAATGACTACAAATAGAGCTGAAATAGAGAAATAATATAAATTATAAATATATACTGTGAAAATTAAACAACGGAGTTTAATTTAATGAGTTTTTAAAATGATTTTTGCAATTTATTTTTAAATGTAATCATGTTTAAAATTCATGCAAATTTTACAAATATTATATTGAAATTATATTTTTTTAATTTATAATTATAAGTGTTGTGTTATAATATAAAAATAAAATTTAGAAAGGAACAGGTAAATAGAAGAATGAATAATTAATCTACTTTCGATGAATAGTTATGAAAGCTAATATAAGCCTTATCAAAAGGTTTTTTTATGATGCTTTTAATAATTCTGTGAGTAGATGTGAGCCTGTTTGCTAATTTTTATTATAATAGTATAGTACACATATTAATTTCCATGTTTTTGAATTTATGTTGCTGATGAATAGAATGTTAAATTTTATTTAGGTGGCTATTTTGTAGTGTTTATATTATTATAAATATTTAGTTAGATATGTGAATCTTCTCCAGAATTAAAAGGAGGAGATTTTTTTTATGTCAAAAATAAATTTTAAAGATATGAGTTTTAACTATATTGGAAGCTATGAAAATATTTTTGAAAATGTAAATGCTTCAATAGATACAACTTGGAAAACTGCTATCATAGGAAGAAATGGTAGAGGTAAGACAACAATTTTAAAACTTATAAATAAACAATATAAACCATCTAAGGGGACTGTTGAATTTAATGGAGAAAGTAGTCTTTTCCCAATATATATATATAATAAAAAGGATACTACTATTAACATAATTAAAGATATTATAGGAAATTATAGATTTTTAGAAGAAAAAATAGACAAATATTTTAAAAACGGTATAAGTGAAGAGGAATATTTAGTTGCTTTACAAGAATTTTTAGAGATAGATGGATATAACATTGATTTCTTGATAGAAAGAGAAATAGAATATATGGGATTAGAAAGGGAAATACTAGAAAGAAGTTACGGTAGTTTGAGTGGCGGGGAGCAAACAAAAATACAAATAATTGCATTGTTTCTTCAAAAAAATAATTTTATATTATTAGATGAACCTACTAATCACTTAGATGTGGAAGGAATAGAAGTTCTTTTAAATTATTTAAAAAAGAAAAGTGGATTTATAGTGGTGTCACATAATAGATATTTTCTTGATGCTTTAGTAGATCACGTTCTTTATATAAATAAAAATTCTATAGGAATAGAAAAAGGCAATTATAGTTCCTGGGAGAAAAATGAAGAATCAAAAATTCAGTTTGAAAAAAGAAAAAAAGAAAAATTAGAAAAAGAAGTTAAAGAATTAGAAAAAGCAGCAAGACAAAAGAGAACTTGGTCTTTTAGAAGGGAAAAGGAGAAGATTGGTTCTGGAGATAAAGGATTTGAGGGAGCAAGAGCTGCTAGAATTATGAAAAGAGCAATTTTAATAGAAAGCAGAATAGAAGAGAATTTAAATGTAAAAAAAGAACTTTTAAAAGATTATGAAAGAGAAAGAAAACTTAAATTTGAATCAAGTAAAAAAGGTGAAAACATATTATTAGTATCTAATATAGTTGTTTTAAGGGGTAATAAAAGAGTTATAAAGGATTTATCTTTTAATATAGAAAAAGGTGACAGAGTTGCAATTAAAGGACCGAATGGTAGTGGTAAGACTACTCTGTTACATGCCATATTAGGAATTTTAGAATTAGAGGAGGGTATAATAAAGGTTGGTAATAGGTCAAAGATAGTATATGCATCTCAATTTCCTAAATGGGCGAATGGATTTTTGAGAGATTATTTAAAAGATGAAAATATAGATGAAACTAGGTTTAGATCTATACTTGGTTGCATGGGTTCAGACTCAAAAGTCTTTGAAAGAGACTTATCTACATTTAGTGTAGGAGAATTAAAAAAAGTAGACTTAGCTTACTGTTTTTATAAAGATGATTGTTTTCAAATTTGGGATGAACCACTAAATGGTTTAGATATAGCATCAAGAAAACTTATAGAAAAAGCAATATTAGATTTTAAACCAACCATTTTATTTGTAGAACATGATAAAAGTTTTATTGAAAATATAGCTACTAAAGTAATAAATTTGAATATTAATTATTAAATTAATTAAAGAATCTAAGTTTTTATTAAACATATATTTTAACTTTAGCTTCTTTAAAATAAAGATATTAAAAAAACAAATAGATGTAGTTTAATCATTTAAAAAACCAATAATTAGTATTATTTACTTATCAAAAAAATAATTGTATAGTTTAATAGTATATTTTAATTGTTGAGTATTTTTGTAAGATATTCAATATAATTTAAAAATAAGTTAAAGAGAGGAGTATATTGGCATTTAAAAGGTTGTGCTAATAAATAGAATAATGAATAAAAAAACAAAGTTAATATTAACTACAATGACATTAGCATTTTCAGTATTTGCTTTTAGTGGTTGTTCTAACTCTGATAAAGGTAACGAATCAGCAACATCAGATATAAAAACCATTGAATCAAAAGAAGTTAAAGAAAATATTGAAAAAAGTGATTGGATTATTGTAGATACAAGGGAAAACGATGCTTTTAATGGATGGAAACTTGATAATGTTTCAAGAGGAGGACATATAAAAGGAGCTACAGATTTTTCAGCAGCTTGGTTAAAAGTTGATAATAAAGATAAAGATACTACATTAGATAAAGTATTAGAAACTAAAGGAATATCAAAGGACAAAAATATAGTTTTATATGATGGTAATGGTAAAGATGCTGCAGAAGTTGCAAATTACTTATCAAATAAAGGCTATAGCAATCTTTATATATATGATATTAAAGATTGGGCTCAGGATTCTAATAATCCTATGGAAGCCTATGAAAATTATGAAATGTTAGTACCATCATCTTGGGTTAAAGATTTAATAGATGGAAAACATCCTGAAACATATGATGGAAAAGATTATAAGGTATTTGAGGTTTCATGGGGAAAAGAACAGGATTCACCAAGTTATTTGAAAGATGGACATATACCTGGATCTATACATATTAATACTGATGATATAGAAAAAGGACCGCTTTGGAATAGAGTTTCTGATGAGGAACTTGAAAAATTTGCAGTTGCAAATGGAATAACAAAAGATACAACTACAGTTTTATATGGAGATGATTCAATGGCTGCATTTAGAGTTGTAACTATATTAAAATATATGGGTGTAGAAGATGTTAGAATATTAAATGGTGGAACCAATAAATGGGTCAAAGCAGGATATGAATTAGAAAAAACAGCAAATAAACCAGTACCAGTAAAAAGCTTTGGTGCTAAGGTTCCAGCAAATAAGAATTATATAATTGATTTAGATATGGCAAAAGATATCATAAATGATAAGAAAAATAGTAAATTGGTAGATATTAGAAGTTGGGAAGAGTTTATAGGAGAAACATCAGGATATGACTATATAAAAACAAAAGGACGTCCAGCAGGTTGTGTTTGGGGGCATGCAGGAACAGATGCGCAGAGTCTTCAAGATTACAGAAATATAGATAATACAATGAGAAATAAAGATGAAATAATTAATATGTGGAATGAATGGGGAATAACTCCAGATCAAAGACTAGCATTTTATTGCGGAACCGGTTGGAGAGCAGCAGAAGTTCTATACTATGCAGATGTTATAGGCGTAAAAAACATAGCGCTTTATGATGGTGGATGGAACGAATGGAGTGGAAACACAGGGAATGAGCCAAATCCTATAGAAACAGGGGATCCAGTTAAGGTAAAATAAATGAAGATAAAAAATATATTAAATTGGATGTTTTCATCAATACAAGTAGGAATAATAATATTTGGTATAGTTATACATCAATTATCGACCAAAAAGATGGGTGTTATGCGTTCATTAATATATAGAAATCATGTGTGGAATAGTAAAAATATAGATAAAACACTGATATGTATTTTAATGATAACGGCAGTAATTCTTTTGATATTAACTATATACAACTATAAAAAGAATAAAGTGTGGAATATAGTGAATTTTATTATTCTTATATTAAATATTTTAGCAATAATGTTTATGACAAAATTAAATTCGGATTTAATCCTGTCATACTATGTTTTATCTATGTCAATTACAATAGTTTTTGTAATTGAAGTTTTAAAAAAACTATTATTAAAACAACAAAATTAGGATAATTGGTTATAAAACAGATATTACTTATAAAAATATAAAGGTAATATCTGTTTTTATATTTGAACGAAATCATATTATATAAAGTTATTTCCAAAACAATAGTTAGACTTACGTTCTCTTTTGTTCCTATATTGAACAAGTTAAAAAGCATATATAATATATTCCAAAAGCTTTTTTAAAAGAGTGAATTTAATGTTTAAAGTAAGAAATCAAGGTGTTTATTCCTTTATTATGGAATTATAAGTATGATTTATATATAATGGTAATAAATACTTAGAATACTTATATTAGTAAAGGAGAAATAGACATATGGATAAGAAAAAAAATACTATAGCTTTAAATTTAATAAGTGATATAATTTTGGCTGTAATTATTATAAATTTTATTGATTATAATTTTATAATAAAAATTTTAATGATTATAGCTGTATCATTAATTAATAAATTTATTATAGAAGAAACAATAAAATCTATAAATATAGAACTAAAAAAGATTAAACTAGAAGATTTTCATTATTTAGGATTAAATCCAAAAGTTCAAATTACAAGAAAAATATTAAGCCTTATAGTGATATGGTGTTTTTTTGTTGCAATATTAACAGTAAATAGAAGTAATAACATTAAGTTGTGGAGTATATTTCCTGTATTTATAATAATTATACTGTTTATTTGTGATTTTTATGGTCCGTCATTAGACCGTTGTAAATTAAAGGATGGCATTATTTACACATTAGAGAAAAGTAATTATACCGGCTATGGGATTTTAGGAAGAAAAGTTGGAGGATATAAAAATGGAATAGTTATTGATAAGTTAATTTTAGATAAAGAAGAAATATTAATTGTTGATATGAGTAAAGAAGGTTTAGAAATAAAATTAACTAAAAATAGGAAATTTATTATAAAAGACATAAAAGCAGCAGAATATTTACAAGAAGTAATAAAAAAATTAGTATTGAATTAAATTATAACCATATATAATAATCAATAGGAGTAAAGACAGATTATGATAAAAAATTTTTTAAGAAATCAAGTTGTATTAAGTATTGTTGTATTTTTAGCATTGATAACCTCATTTATTTCCTCGCCTAAGATAGAATATATAGATTTTAAAGTTTTAATTTTATTATTTAATTTAATGTTAGTAGTAGCAGCATTAAATAGTTTAAAAGTGTTAGAAAAAGCAGCAGTTATACTGCTTAAAAAATGCAAAACTTATAAAATGGTAAGTATTATGTTGGTAGGAATGACATTTATAGCAGCTATGTTTATAACTAATGATGTTGCATTAATAACTTTTGTTCCATTTGCTATAATAGTAGGTAAAAAAGGAAATATAAAAATCATGAAAATTGTAATACTTCAAACGTTAGCTGCAAACTTAGGAAGTGCATTTACACCAATGGGTAATCCACAAAACCTATTTATATACTCTTACTATAATATGGGTGCTATTGAATTTTTAAAAACAACATTACCTATAATAATTTTAGGAATAATATTTTTAGGTATTTTAATAGGAATTATGAAAAATGAAAAAATAGATTTTAAAGTTGAAGATGTGAAATTAGAAAGAGTGTATAAACTTTTAATAACATTATTATTATTTTTAATAATAATATTATCTGTATTTAATATAGTAAATTATAAATTTGCATTTATACTAACAGTAATAGCAATTTGTGTCATAGATAGAAAGTTATTATTTAAAGTAGATTATTCTTTGTTAATTACTTTTATAGGGTTTTTCATATTTATAGGAAACATATCTCAAATGAATGCCATTAAGGTATTTATGGGGAATATTTTAAATGGTGGACAAAAAACATATATATGGTCAATAATATTGAGTCAGGTAATAAGTAATGTACCAGCAACAATGTTAGTATCTGGATTTAGTGAGTATGGAAAAGAATTGTTGTTAGCAGTTAATGTAGGTGGGATGGGTACAATAATAGCATCACTAGCAAGTGTTATATCTTATAAAATATATACAAAAGAATATGAAAGTGAAGGAAATAAGTATCTTAAAATATTTACAGTATATAATTTATTAGGACTTATAATATTTATTCCAATAATTTCTCTTCTTATAAAGTAGTGTATCATGCTTTGATATAATATTTTGATGATTAATTATTTATATACTGTCAAAGCTTTATATAAAGACAATCATTTTAGGAGGGATTTTATTTTGGCTAGACTGGCAAGAGTCAAAGCAGAAAATGCAATATATCATGTAAGAATAAGAGGATGCAAAGCAAAACCTTTGTTTGAAGATAATTATGATAAAGAAATGTTTATGGACAAAGTATCAAAAAGCATGGAAAAATATAAATTTAAGATATATGCTTACTGTTTAATGGATACGCATGTTCATCTTATAGTGGATTCATATGGTGGTGATATCTCAGTTATTATGAAAAGTATAAAAGAGAGATATACATTTTATTATAATAAGAAAAAAAGATCAAATGGAACATTATACAAAGAAAGATTTGAAAGTACTATAATAGAAAGTGATGGATATCTAATAGCAGCATCACTATATATTCATAGAAATCCAAAAGATATTATAGGTTATAGAAATACTCCAGAAACTTATAGATTTTCAAGTATAAAATCATATACAGGAGGTATAGATGAATTTAAAATAGTGGATAGCGAATTTATACTAAGCATACTAAACAAATTTAAATATTTTGCTGTAAAAGACTATGTAAAATTATTTAATGATACTATGAATATTGAA
>NZ_LFRG01000054.1:0-21438 GCF_001573875.1 Clostridium sp. ATCC 25772 | reverse complement strand
CGCATTTGTTTATATTGCTGCTATTTTTGTTTTATCTAAATAAGTTTTAGATATTTTGTTTTCAGACACGTCCTAATAAAATGTTTCTATTTACATTTAGTTTTTCTTCTTTAGCTGATTTAAATCTTCCAATCCAAAATCCACTTCTTCTAAAGAAAAATTTCCAAGTTCTAGCTCTTCACTACTTTTTTTCTTTAATGTATCATAAAACTCATAACCTAAACTAAATATTTCTTCACTTTTTTCCTTTTTAATCATTGAAAATAATAAATCTTCACCATTTGAATATTTACCTTTTTTTAAATAATACTTTAAAACCATTTTTTCTGTTTCTATGGGAAGTTCATATTGAGAAAGTTTTGAAACTATAACATCTACTTTTTCATTTCCATTGAAAATATTCATTTCACAATCATTATTTACTAGATATAAGTATAAATTTAAGCTTTTAACAAAACAATCATATCCTTCATTGCCATTATTACTACTTAAATAAATATATCCTTTTACACTTAAAAGTTCCGCAACTACCTCACATCTAATATCAAAAGTAGATTTATTTAATAGTAATAATTCTATAATACTGTCGTAAGACATTCTTTCTACCTTATCAAGATCAAATCCGAATATTTCTTTACATGCCTTATTTATTTCATCTATTGCCTCTTCGCTTTTATTTTCTTTTTTTAAAAATTCCACCTTTTTTATAAGTTCTGTCATTCTTTCAACTACTTTTAATATATAATCATTTTTTAAGGCCATAAAAATTCTCCTCTCATATTTTTAAAATATATATTATTAAACCTTAAATATATTTATATTTTACTCCTTTCATACAGAGATTTACAAGCTTTAAAGCTAATCTATATCAAATATTACTTTAATATTATAGGGAAACAAGCTGCAATTTAAATTTATTCAACAATCTTAAAATTTTTTCATACAAGATGCAGTGTTGAATTTGAAGTTATTCGGAGCATGTCTCACTATTTTAGGTATCCAAGTTTTGGAATGAATAATTTTAAAATTTATTTTTATAAAACTCTTGACTCTAACACGTTGTTATGGTTTAACATTAGTTTTGTAATGAAAATATATTTTCTATAAAAAATTTAAAAGGAATGATTATTTTGTACAAAGTAAAAGAAGTTCAGTCAATCACTGGTGTTACCATACGTATGCTTCATCACTATGATAAGATAAATCTTTTAAATCCTAGTAGTAAAAGTGACGCCGGATATAGACTTTACAATGATAATGATCTTGAAAAATTACAACAAATAATGTTTTTTAGAGAACTTGATTTTTCTCTTGAAGAAATAAAAGAAATACTTTCAAGTCCTAAATTTAATAAAAATGTAGCTCTTGAAAATCACAGAAAAATTCTTACAGAGAGAAAAACAAGATTAGAAAATTTAATAAAAATAATTGATAATACATTAGAAAAAGGAGTAGATAATATGAGTAATAACGAAAAGTTTAAAGCTTTTGATACAACTGAAATAGAACATTATAAAAATAAATATAAAAAAGAAGTAGAAGCTAAATACAGCCATACTGATGCTTATAAAGAATATAAGAAAAAAGCTTCAAAATATGAAAAAAATGATTGGCAAAATGTAATGGAAAAAGGTGATATAATCTTTAAAAATCTTGCTAATCTTATGGATAAATCTCCTAGTGATATAGAGGTTCAAACTGAAATTGAAAACTGGAGAAATCATATAACAAACAGTTTTTATAATTGCACTATAGAAATCTTTCAATCATTAGGTGAAATGTATGTGAATGATACTCGTTTTACTGAAAATATAGATAAGCACAAAAGCGGTCTATCAAATTTTATAAATGAAGCAATAAAAATTTACTGTGAAAATAATAAGTAAATAAAATTTAATTCTTTTTCCTATGATTGAGACTATATAAAAAATAGCTATTGCAAAACTAGTTAAATATTAGTAAAGCAATAGCTGTTTTTACATGAATTTATACCATTATTAATTATATGTTACATGCAATAGCTGTTTTATATTATCTTCATTTAAAAATTCTTTATAAAGTTCCTTTATAATTGGATTTTCATGAGATTTTCTTATCTTACTTGTCTTATCCTTTTCATACACCATCTTCATACGTTTTTCTAATTTTTCTTTACAAGATTTAATATATGGTTGTCCACCACCATCAATGCATCCTCCTGGGCATGCCATAATTTCTATAAAGTCATATTTACATGTACCACTCTTTACTTCTTCCATAATTTTTTTAGCATTTTTTAATGAACTAATCACTGCTACCTCTATTTTATTACTATCCAATTCTATAGTAGCTTCTTTAATTCCATCAAGTCCTCTTACATCTTTAAAATCAAGTTCATTTAATGTTTTATTACAACTCCATTCATAAGCAGTTCTTAAAGCGGCTTCCATAACTCCCCCACTTGTCCCAAATAACATACCTGCTCCAGTTGATACACCTAATGGATTATCAAATTCTTCTTCTTTAAGGTTTATTATGTCAATTGAACTTTCTCTAATTAACTTTGCTAATTCTCTTGTGGTAATTACAATATCCACATCACCTTTTAATTCTTTTCTTTTTGCTTCATATTTTTTTGCTATACATGGCATTATAGATACCACTACCATATTCTCTTTTTTTATTTCATATTTATCTACTAAATAACTTTTTGCAATAGCACCAAACATTTGTTGTGGAGATTTACAGGATGATATATATTTTAAATTATCTTTATAATTCATTTCTGCAAATCTAATCCATGCTGGACAACAACTTGTTATTAATGGTAGTTTGTTTTTTTCTTTAAATCTATTTATAAATTCTTTAGCTTCTTCCATTATTGTTAAGTCAGCAGAAAAATTTGTATCAAAAACTTTGTTAAAATTCAACATTTTAAGTGCAGCAACTATTTTACCTGTTGTTATAATATCACTGCTAACTCCAAATTCTTCACATAATGCTACTCTTACTGCAGGTGCTATTTGAGCTACAACAAATTTTTCTTTATCTTCTACAACTCTAGGTATTTTTTCATAATCCATAACCTCAGTTAAAGCACCTGTTGGACATACTGCTACACATTGGCCACAATAAGTACATTTTGTTTCATTTATGGGATTATCAAAAAATGTTCCTATTTTTGTGTTAAACCCTCTATTTATAGGTGTTAATATGTTAATATTTTGTACTTTATCACAAGCTGTAACACACCTTCTACACAATACACATTTATTCATATCTCTTATTAATGCTGGAGAATTACAATCTATTTTATATTCACTTTTCTTGCCTTTATATGGATTTTTACTTATTCCTAATTCCTCAGCTAATTTTCTTAATTCACAATTCTCATTTCTATTACAAACCAAACATTCATTAGGATGATTTGATAATAATAACTCTACTATTGTTTTTCTCACTTTTAAAACTTTTGTACTATTAGTTGTAATATCCATTCCATCTCTTACTAATTCTGAACATGCAGGCACTAATTTGCCTTTTTCTTTTAATTCAACCATACACACCCTACATGTGCCCTTACAATTTTGTGATGTATTATCAATCATTTTCATGTTACATAAAGTTGGAACTTTAATATTTGCTTTTTTACAAGCATCTAAAATTGTCTTACCATTTTCTATACTTACCTCTATATTATTTATTTTCAAATTAATCATAAACTCACTCCCCTAACCCTTTATAATGGCTTTAATAGGACAAATATCTATACAAGCTCCACACTTAATGCATTTTGTTGTATCTATTTCATGTTTAACTTTTGGTTTACCACTAATACAGGATTGAGGACATACTCTTGAGCATTTTGTGCATCCAATACACTTATCTGTAATCTTGTAATCAATTAGATTCTTACACTGTCCACTTCTACATTTTTTATCATATATATGCTCCTTATATTCTTCTGCAAAAAAATTCAAGGTACTTAATACTGGGTTTGGTGCTGACTCACCAAGACCACATAAAGATGCAGATTTTATAACATCAGATAAATTTTTTAAGTTGTCAATATCTTCTTCTTCACCTTTTCCTTCAATTATTTTATTAAGAAGTTCTAACAACCTTCTATTTCCTATTCTACAAGGGGTGCATTTACCACAAGACTCCTCTACAGTAAATTCTAAATAAAATTTAGCTATATCAACCATACAATTATCTTCGTCCATTACAATAAATCCACCGGAACCCATCATTGAACCAATTTCTGTTAAAGTATCATATTCAATAGGTAAATCTAAATACTTAGCTGGTATACATCCTCCAGAAGGACCTCCAGTTTGAACTCCTTTAAACTTTTTATTATCTTTAATTCCTCCTCCAATATCATATATTAATTCCCTTATAGTTAATCCCATAGGAACTTCAACCAATCCAACATTTTTAATTTTTCCTGCTAATGCAAAAACCTTAGTTCCTGTACTTTTTAATGTACCAATTGATGAATACCACTTAGAACCATTAATTATTATTTTATTTATATTAGCAAAGGTTTCTACATTATTTACACAAGTAGGATTTTTCCATAAACCACTTTCAGAAGTTCTAGGTGGTTTCATTGTTGGCTCACCTCTACTACCTTCTATAGAATGAATTAACGCAGTTGCTTCTCCACAAACAAAAGCACCTGCACCATATCTTATTTCTATATCAAAGTCAAATCCAGTTCCTAAAATATTTTTTCCTAAAAGACCATATTCTTTTGCTTGACCAATAGCTATTTGCAACCTATTTATTGCTAGGGGATATTCTGCTCTAATATAGATATATCCCTTTGAAGCTCCTATAGCATATCCACAAATAGCCATAGCTTCTAAAATGCAATGAGGATCGCCTTCTAATATAGACCTGTCCATAAAAGCTCCTGGATCACCTTCATCTGCATTACAAATTACATATTTTATGTTATTTTTAGATTTTCTAGTAGCCTCCCACTTTTTCCCTGTAGGAAAGCCACCACCACCTCTACCTCTTAATCCTGATTTTGTGACTATATCAATAACTTTATCTTCAGTCATTTCTGTAAGTACTTTTCCTAAAGCTAAGTACTCATTAGCAGCTATAGCTTCTAATATATTTTCTGGATCTATAGTTCCACAATTTTTTAGAGCTATTCTCCTTTGTTTTTTGTAAAATGGTATATCCTCCATTTTAGCTATCTTTTCTTTAGTTGATGGATTTTCATATAATAACCTTTCTACAATAACTCCATCTATAATATGACTTTTTATAATCTCTTTAGCATCCTCCTCTGATACCTTAATATAAAAAATGTTTTGTGGAGTTATTTTAATAATAGGTCCTTGTGCACAAAATCCAAAACATCCTGTTTTTATAACTTTAACTTTATCATTTAAATTATTATATTCTATTTCTTTTTCTAAATTTTCAATTATTTTATCTGAATTTGATGCCTTGCACCCAGTTCCACCACATACTAATATCTCAATTTTGTCACTTGAATTTTTATCTGCGTTCCTAAATTTAATTAAATTATTATACTGATTATTTAACTGTATCAATTCTTTATAATTTTTTATTTTCTTCATAGTCTACTCCCTATATTCTTTCAATATATTTTTTACATCTTCAGGCTTTACTTTTCCATAAATTTTATTATTTATTGTAACTACAGGAGCTAAACCACATGCTCCAATGCATCTTAATGTATCCAATGTAAATAAATTATCTTTAGTAGTTTCTCCCTCATGAATATTTAATTCTTTTTTAAACTGATTTAATACATCTCCTGACCCTCTTACAAAACAAGCTGTTCCTGTACATACATTTATTATATTTTTACCTTTAGGCTCTGTTGTAAAATAAGAATAAAAACTAACAACTCCATATACTTTAGACTCAGGTATTTCTAATTTTTCTGCAATAAATCTTTGCACATCCTTATTTATATATCCAAACTGATTTTGTGCATAATGTAATACTGAAATTAATGCACTTTCTTTATCATTTTGTTTTAATATAAAATCCTCTAGGTTGATTAACTTGTTTTTACATCCTTCCATCGTATACAACTCCTATTAGCATATTTGCTTTATGTTGATTTTAAACAATATTTTGAAAATTAAATTTAATAATATTATTTTATTGCTTATTCTATAAAAAGAAAACAATTTTTATAATACTTTTTTCTACAATAAATTCTTTTTACTTTTAATTTGACAAAAATAAAAATGCTTATTTTAAACTATAAGCATTTTCTTAATAACTATCATTTTTAACTCTTATTTGTGTAGTTCTTTTACATATTTCCAAGTTGCACCATTATCTTTAGATTGATACAAAGCCTGACTATCCCCATTATAATCTCCATCCTGACCTTGTCCAACCAACATATTTAAAACATCATTTTCCTCATAAGGAATAGTTGGAAAGTCAAAAGGATTTATAATTATATTATTATCTAATTTTACTTCTTTTATTGGAAATTCTACTTTTCTATAAGATAAGCCTCCATCTTCGGTACGATATAATTCTCCATTTGATCCACCACTATGAGATAAACATAAAAACCCAAGTTTATCATTTATAAAAATTATTCCTGACGCAACACCGGTTTTACACAAGAATGGATCTTCATTTATTACTTTCCACGTTTGTCCACCATCAACAGTATTATTTAATGAATAAAATCTGCTTCCTGCTGCAGCATCTTCAATATTTAAACGATATCCAATCTCTTTTGTTAAATAAAATTCTTCATCATCATTATTTGAATTTTGCAAACTATCCTCCTCATCATCTTTTTTAGGAGGAATTGTTGATTTACTCCATGCTTCTTCACATTTTAAGTTGTATCTAATAGGAGTATATTTATCTTCGTTTTCAGGTACAAACAATGATACAGTGTATCCTATTATTTCAGAGCTAATATCTATATATGATTTATTACCTTGTTCATCAATATTAACTATTCCCTCTGTATTAAATCCCCAATTTCTTTTTCCATAATAAACTATTCCATAGTCACTTTCATTCCAAGTACTTACTGTATCTTCTATTGAAATAGCTTTAATTGTACTTATTAATGGCTTTAATAGTTTATCATCATTATAATTAGCATTCGTATTGTTATTTGAAATTACTGTAATTTTATCTGATTTCTTATTATCATAATAAATTAGATAAGTTTTCTCTTTTTCTTTTGAATCTTTTCCATAAACAAAAGTTTCAAAAGATGTAATCTTTCCTTCTTTATTAAAATTAAGTTTAAAGTTATCTAATATATACAATTTATCTGGCAAATCGTATTTTTTACCAATATCATTAAAAATACCTTCAACTCCATTTACATATATATTATCGCTTTCGAATTTTATTGACCTTTTGTTTTTTAAATCGTATATAACTAATGAAAGTTTATCACCATAATTTACAGCACTATTATAAATTCTTAATCCATAAACTGATGTTATTCCAACAAACATAACAATAGAAATACATATCCATATATTCATATAAGATGATTTTTTACTCTTTATTTCTTCTTTCTCTATCTTTTTTATAGTTATAATTGTAGTAAATATGATTATAACTATAAATAATAGAACACAAATTGATAAAATTAATATATTATGATTCATCCTTCCGAACTTACACAATAAAGCTAATTCATAAAAAAATGCCCAATATATAATTATAAGTATTGGATTTGTTACTAATGATATACTCAATTTTTTTATAATTTCTTTCCCCATTACATCACCATACCTTTTTGTTAATTTTATTAACTTAATAATATACTTTATAAGAAGTATTCTTTTATATCTAAATTCTCATCATTTACCTTTTCCTATATTGTATCAATAATAAATTTATAATAACACTTTTATACACTTTACTTATCCATTTCATGTTATAATTTTAATATAAGATTATATATTAAAACTTTATTCATAATAAATATAATTTAAATTTCAAGTTTTTAATTACCAAAGTAAGGATTTTAACCTTATTATTATATCAATATGTAAGGATGTTGAAATATGAATGATAATATTTATTTTAAAAAATATCTTTCTGAAAAAGACTTTTTAGATTATTGGAAGTTAGTTTCAAACGAAAAAGCAATGGTAATGAACTATGGTAGAGTGTTTACACTTAGAGAAGCAAAACAATTATTTGATTGTATGTTGGGAATAAACCTCAAAAGTCAATATTTAGGATATTTTAAGGTTTTTGATACAAATTCAAATATTTTTATTGGAATAGCTGGAATAAATGCAAATGATAGTTCTAGTGAATTAGAAATTGAATATATGTTGCTTCCTCAGTATTGGGGTAAAGAATATGGTACTAAAATTGTAGGTAATTTAATAGATATGGCTAGGCAAAGAAAAAACATTAAGCGAGTCATAGCAATAACAGATCCTAGTAATGTAGCATCCAAAAAACTCTTAGTAAAGTATGGATTCAACTCACTAAAAATATATAAAATAAACGATGGTTCTTTGGCAGAAATGTTTGTAAAACGATTATAACTCTTTGTATATGTTTAAGAATAAATATTATTTGTTTTCAAGAATTATAAAATAAGTATTTTTCTAAATAAGTTATATATGTGAAATTGAAAAAGACAGGCTTTTAAAACCTGTCTTTTAAAATATTATTCTATACTTTTTATTGAGTCTACTATGCTTTCTTTAAATAAATTTCTTGCTGGTATCAATGATGCAGTTATACATATAATAATTGTAGATACCAAAACTACAAGAATATTAATTAAAGGAAATTTCCAATATATTTGATACCCTATATTTGATTTTGTTAATAAATATATAAAAAAACTTATTATTGTACCTAAAGCACATCCTAATCCCCCAGAAAAAATCCCATAGAAAAACCCTTCTGAAAGTATCATATTTCTGACTTGTTTATTACTAAATCCAATTGCCCTTAACATACTTATATCCTTTTTCCTTAAAAGAATACTCATATTCATAACGTTTATAAGGTTAATTATACTAACTAAAGAAATAATGCCTATAAAGCCATATAAAGTTATAATTAAATTCTTACTCATCTTTTTATTTAGCTCTAATTCACTTTTATAATCTTTTAATACTATATCTTTATAATCCTTTATTACTAATTTTATATCATTCTTTATTTTTTCATAATCCGCCTTATTATCAATCTTTATGCAGACCTTTGAATAATTAGGTATATTTAAAAACTTTTCAAAACACTTATTACTCATTATAGGTACTATATCCTTATTTCCCTCTTTGTTACTTAAGAATTTACCTTTTACTGTAGCTGCTACTTCAAAAGTTTTACTATCTTCCCCTATTAATTCACCATTATTATTATATTTAGCTATATTTAAATCTACTAGATCTCCTTCTTCAATTATTGTATATTTATTCCCATTTACATTTTGAGCTATAACAATTGAAGGATTTTCTTTCATATCCTTTATATCTATTTTTTTACTTTCTATTATTGAAGTAAGATTTTCTAATTCTTTATCATCATATGATATTGGATATGTTGGAAAACTGTAATTGCCTTCTTCTAATTTTTTTAATTCTAATTCATTATTATTACACTGGGATTTTAAATATTTAAATCCTTTAGTAGTAACAGCATCTTTGGACACTTTTAAGTGTGAAGATATATCTTTACTTTTATTAATTTCTTTTATACCTTCAATTTCAGAAAGACTATTTATTATATTATCATCTATTCCATTTGTAGGTTTTTCTATTTCAAATGAACTTAAAACAAAGTCGTATTTAAAATTTCTTTTAAATAGAGTAATAGGATTCATAGTATCTATTAAGAAATTGGCTGAAAATAACATTATAATTATAATGTTCAAAGAAATAACTGTAGTTATAAATCTTTTTTTATTTCTTATAATATTTAAATACGCCATATTCATTTCAAATGAGAAATTTTTTCTTATAGATTTATCCTTTTCAGATTGAAGGGAAGCTTTTAACTTATGTCCTTTAAGACTTAAGTTATTATTAGATGAAATTGCTTCCATTGGAGATATTTTTGCTGCCTTTCTTGCTGGAAAATATGCACCTAATATTATTGTTAAAAATCCAATTATTAAATCTACTTTTATACCTTTAAGTGGAATGTACAATATATTTTTTATACTATATATTTCATTTATAAAAATCTTAGAAAAAGTAGATCCTATAATCATTCCTATAGGTATAAATATAATTCCTATAAATATACTTTCCAAAACTACTAAGGATTTAATTTGCTGTGGAGAAGATCCTAAGGCTCTAAAAATGCCAAATTCTTTTGTTCTTTCTGTAACCATTATATTAAAAATATTATAAATAACTATACCTGCTACTATTGCTATAAATATAAACAATATATTAAAAATTTTATTCAATAAACTTATAGTTTTTATCATATCCACTTTACTATAATTAGGTTCATACATAATATCTTTATATGATGTTGTTAATCCTAAGATAATTAGTGCATCATCTATAGTATATTTATCTTTTAAACTTACATATGATACCTTTTGTAAATTATATCTTTTTAAATTTTTCAAAAAATATTCTTCATTAACATAAGCTTTACCTATTTTGCTTGTGTCTTTTCCTAATATATCAAAACTAAATATACCTGATAAAATAAATTCTTTTTCAATTTTTTCACTTTTTAATGTTCTACCATTTA
This sequence comes from Clostridium sp. ATCC 25772, assembly GCF_001573875.1. Lineage (NCBI taxonomy): Bacteria > Bacillati > Bacillota > Clostridia > Eubacteriales > Clostridiaceae > Clostridium > Clostridium sp. ATCC 25772. The sequence goes on along the minus strand of NZ_LFRG01000054.1, from coordinate 10,725 downwards.
AATAATTAACTTCATATTCAAATTTAATTTTATCTCCTATATTATATTTTTTAGGAAGTTTTTCTAAAATCCAATCTTCAAGTGCTACTTCATTCTCATTTTTAGGATATTCACCCTTTATAAGATTAAAGTTTAAAATATCCTTTGAATTATCATCATAAGCTTTTATATCTATTTTATATTTAGAATTAGGGATATTATACATTCCTACATCACTTACTATTGTGACCTTATTAAATAACTCATCAGTTCTAGTTTGCTTAATATTAGAGTAATCATTACTATACAGTCTTATATCATAATTTCCGCCACCATCTTTTATAGCATTCTTAAAATTATTTTTAATCATTCCATCACTTACTAAACTTAAAGAAGTTATAAGTGCAATAGCTAAGACAATACTCACTCCCATAAGAACAGTTCTCTTTTTATATTTAAGTATATTACGTGGAATAAGCCCCCAAAAACTTTTCATTAACGAGTCCTCCTATCACCACTTATCTCACCATCAGATATAGTTATTATTCTATCTGCTATTTTAAGATCATGTGTTATCATAATTGACATTGCAAGTAAATCCATTACTTCTTTACTATTTTTGCTATCTAAGTTTCCAGTAGGTTCATCGGCAAATATTATTGAAGGCTTTGGAATTAATGCACGTGCTATTGATGCTCTTTGTTGTTGTCCTCCTGATACTTCTCCAGCAAGATGTCTTTTTCTATCGGTAAGTCCTAAAGTTTCCATTATTTCATTAAAATAATCTTCATCAACTTTTTTTTCGTCCATTAAAATTGGTAATTTAATATTTTCTTCTATAGAAAGTATAGGAATACAATCCATAGGTTTTAAAGCTTTAATTTCCATTTCCTTAAACCCATAACTTTTAGTTAAATATTCAGTTTTTAAAAGTTCCAAAAACTCATCCCCTATAAGTATATTTTTCCTATAATATACTTATATTGTAAATTAAAAATAATGTTTATTCAACTTAGATCCTTAGTATTATCTAAGATTTACATATTAATCCTGAAAATATAATTAATAATAATTATTTGTTGACAATTAATATTTTATGTTTTATAATAAACACATAAGATAAATGAAATTAAAATTATATAAAACAAGCTCAATAAATTTAAACTGTTTTTATACAAAATTTAATATTAAATTCTAAATATATTTGAGCATGTTTCACTATTTTGAGTATCCAAATTTCAAATCCAATAATTTTTAGATATAAATTGGAAACTCTATAATAAAACTGTTATATATTATGTAAATATTGATTATACTATTTTGTATGGTAATTTTAAGGAGGATGTTATTTATGAAAAAATTTGTTTGTACAGTATGTGGATATATTCATGAGGGAGATAGCGCACCAGAAGTTTGTCCTGTTTGCGGAGTAGGCGCTGATAAATTTGTAGAAAAAAGTGATAGCTTATCTTTCGCTGATGAGCATAGAATTGGAATTGTTAAAGATATAGATCCTGAGGTTGTAGAAGGCTTAAGAGCTAACTTTATAGGTGAATGTATTAGCTATTTCCATATCTAATCTTGCATCTTTTATAACTTAAGAGCTAACTTTATAGGTGAATGTACTGAAGTTGGAATGTATATTGCTATGAGCCGTCAAGCTGATAGAGAAGGTTACCCTGAAGTTGCTGAAGCTTACAGACGAATCGCTTTTGAAGAAGCTGAACATGCTGCTAAATTTGCAGAAATTTTAGGTGAAGTTGTTGTAGCTGATACTAAAGCTAACTTACAGGCTAGAGTTGATGCTGAGCACGGTGCTTGTCAAGGCAAAAAAGATTTAGCTACTCTTGCTAAAAAATTAAACTTAGATGCAATACATGATACTGTTCATGAGATGTGTAAAGATGAAGCTAGACACGGAGCCGCTTTTAATGGCTTATTAAATAGATACTTCAATAAATAATAAATTTCTCACCTAAAAATGGTATCATGATTGTGATACCATTTTTACTTAATTATATTTAATATAATGTTTTATACTTATTCATATGCATTATACATCTTTTTATATAATCCATCCTTCTTAATAAGCTTATCATGATCTCCATACTCTACTATACTTCCCTTGTCAAATACATAAATTTTATTACATACATTAGCTATGTTACTAAGCTTATGCGCTGTAAAGATTACAGTTTTATATTTAAACAGTTCAAGCAAGTTTTTCATAACTATAGAAGTAGTTATTGCATCTAATGCAGAAGTGCTCTCATCTAATATTATTATTTGTGGATTTTTTAAAATAGTTCTACATATAGAAACTCTTTGCTTTTCTCCACCAGAAAGGTTAAAACCATTTTCTCCAATTATAGTATTTAATCCATTAGGTAAATTTTCTAAAAATAAACTAACTCCTGACATCTCAAGCGCATTTTTAAGTTCTTCTTCTGAAACATTAGGTTTTGCAAATTTTAAGTTATCCTCTAATGTACCTGAAAATAAGAACGTATCTTGAAAAACTATTCCTATTATATTTCTTATATTTTCATTGTTTATATCTTTTAAAGAAATTCCATCTATACTTGCATTTCCTTCAAAATCATCGTAAAGTTTTACTAATATTTTGCACAAAGTACTTTTTCCACTACCACTATACCCTACTAGCGCAACTTTATCACCTTTATTAATTTGAAGGGATATACTGTTTAAATTATAAAATCCACTATCATCATTTATATATTTAAAGTATAGTCTATCAATTTTTATATTCTCATTAAAACTATCTTTTAAAGTTTTTAAATTTATTGGTTCTTCACTATGATTTAAAACTAAAAATATCTTATCACAACTTACAAAAACCTTTTGCATTTGTTGAAAAAGATTAAAGAAGTCAACAATTGGATCTATAAGTAATCCATTGTACATCATAATAGCTGTAAGCCCACCTATAGAGAGAGTCCCCTGTATAACTTTGTATCCACCTAAAATCATAATAAGAGCAATAATACTCATAACTATAGCACTATTTATATTTCCAACCTTTATAGTATACTTTTTCAAATTCATTATAACTTTTCTTGTATTATCACTGCTTCTTTCTACATCCTTTAGTATTCTTTTCTCTTGACAGTTAACTTTTATTTCTCTTATTCCATTTAAAGCCTCTGAAAATCCATTCCAAAGTTTAGAATTTGATTCTCTTTCATCATAAGAAAGCTTTGATATTTTAGGGCCAGTTTTTAAAACAAATATTGAAATAATAAGCCCTATTGGAATCATAATTAAGGTTAAAGTCTTATCTATTGAATACATATAAATAAACCCTAAGGCAAAGGTAAGAATGTTTTTTATAATAAAAGTTAGTGGTTGTAAAATACCATCAACAGTTACGCTACTATCTTGTACTAAACGCATTATAATTTCACTTTTATTATTACTTTCATAAAACTTAAAAGGCATTTTTTCAAGCTTTTCAAATAACATTATCCTTATTTTATGACCTAATTTTGATTCTAAATCTGCATTGAAATATTCAAATAAAGCTCTAAATATAACATTTAAAATCTGAAGTATAAGATATATTAAACCACCTTTTATAAACACTTCCATATTATCATTTTTACTACTACTACAAATATTAATAATTTTTTCTATATACTTAATAGGATAAGATGATAAAAAACTAGTTCCTATTAATGCTATTGATAAAAATATTGCTCTAATTTTAAATTCACTACAAAGTTTTAACATATTTAAATAATTATTTCTTGTTTTTTTATTTTTCATATATTCCCCCAATTGACTTGGAGAAACTAAGGTTAATTTTAAAAATTAATTAAAACTCATATACATCTTTGAATTTATTTCTTAAATATTCTACAAAGTATTTACTATCTAATTCTTCACCAGTTACTTTTTTAAGCAACTCTGCTGGTTTATAAAGCTTACCATATTGATGTATATTTTCTTTTAACCATACCTTTATACCATTTAAATTTCCTTTTTCTATTTCATTATAAAGGTTTGGCATATCTTTTAATGCTGCATTTAAGAATTGTGCACCATAAATATTACCTAAAGCATAGCTTGGGAAGTATCCAAACTCACCATCAGACCAGTGTAGATCTTGAAGTATTCCCTCACTATCATTTTGTGGTCTAACTCCTAAATATTCCTCATATTTATTATTCCAAATATTTTTTAAATCTTTAACCTCAATATCTCCTTTTATAAGTTCTTTCTCTATTTCATATCTTATAATTACATGAAGGCTATAAGTTAATTCGTCTGCTTCTGTTCTTATTAATGATGGGCAAGCTATATTACATACTTTATAAAAATCTTCAAAGGATACACTTTTAAATTCTTCAAAAAGTTCTTGGACCTTTGGATAAACTAATCTTAAAAATTCTTTACTCTTTCCTATTATGTTTTCATAAAATCGTGATTGAGATTCATGTATGCCCATTGATACTCCACCTTGAAGTCCATACTTTTCTAAATCATCGCTAATTTGTTGTTCATAAATAGCATGTCCACCTTCATGTATAGCACTGTACATTGCACTATAAAAGTTATCATCATGATAATGGTTAGTTATTCTTACATCTTTGTTTCCAAAGTTAGTTGTAAATGGATGTTCTGAACTATCTATTCTACCTTTATTCTTATAATCATATCCAATTAAATCTAACACATATTTCTCAAGTTCTTTTTGTTTTTCTATGCTAAATTTTCCTTTTAATATATTTTCATTTATATTAACTTTAGACTCTTTAACCTTTGATAAAATATTTACTATTTCATCTCTTAACGATGCAAATACTTTATCTAATTTTTCAACAGTCATTCCCATCTCATATTCATTTAATAATGCATCATATGGATGTTTTTCATAACCATAGAAATTTGCAAATTTTCTTTTATAATCAACCATTTTTTCAAGATGTGGCATAAAAATAGAAAAGTCATTTTTAGATTTTGCATCTTGCCATGCTATTTCTGATTTAGCTGCATCTATGGAAAAATTTTTATAGATATCTTCTGGTATTTTTTTAGTTTTATCGCTTTCTTCTTTCAAATTTTTAATCATTGCTGCCTCTTCTAAAGTTAAATCAGAAATATCTTCAAGTTCACATAATAAATTATAAGTTCTATCATTAGTAATTAACTTGTACAATTCTGATGATAAAAATCCTAAAGTCTCTCCTCTAGATTTTCCTGCTTCTTTTGGCATATTAACAGCCATATCCCAGTAAGCTAATCCACTAATATAACTAAAATAATTAATTTTTTCAACTATACTTTCAATTTCATTTAATTGTTTTTCATAGTATTTCTTCATAAAGGTCCTCCTAAATATTTTCTAAATATTCTAAATTTTGTATACTTAATTATATCATTATACATATATAAAATAAACTTTATATTTATTTTATAATTAATAATAATTATCCGTTGACAATTATTATTTTATATTGTATAATAAAAATATAGAGAAGGACATTAAAAATATTAAAATATATAAATAAAAATTTTATTAATATTATTGTTAAAATTTAGGAGGATGTTATTTATGAAAAAATTTGTTTGTACAGTATGTGGATATATTCATGAGGGAGATAGCGCACCAGAGGTTTGCCCTGTTTGTGGAGTAGGTGCTGATAAATTTGTAGAAAAAAGCGATAGTTTATCTTTCGCTGATGAGCATAGAATTGGAATTGCTAAAGATATAGATCCTGAGGTTGTAGAAGGTTTAAGAGCTAACTTTATAGGTGAATGTACTGAAGTTGGAATGTATCTTGCTATGAGTCGTCAAGCTGATAGAGAAGGTTATCCTGAAGTTGCTGAAGCTTATAGACGAATCGCATTTGAAGAAGCTGAGCACGCTGCTAAATTTGCAGAAATTTTAGGTGAAGTTGTTGTAGCCGATACTAAAACTAATTTACAAGCTAGAATTGATGCTGAACACGGTGCTTGTCAAGGCAAAAAAGATTTAGCTACTCTTGCTAAAAAATTAAACTTAGATGCAATACATGATACTGTTCATGAAATGTGTAAAGATGAAGCTAGACATGGCGCTGCTTTTAATGGCTTACTAAATAGATATTTTAACAAATAATTCTTTTAAAAAAGTTGCTTATCTAAAAATAGATATGCAACTTTTTAGTTTATATATTAATTATTTTTTTAAATGATTTTATAGATAAACTACATAATAATGAAAATAATATAGTCGATATTACTATACTTATTATATAAATATCAGTAAGATTTATTTGTTTTAACATTTTACTTAACATTTTTATTGCAAAATAGCTATGAATTGAAGCTAATATTAAAGGCATAGTATATGTTATAATAACTTCCTTTGATATAGCTTTTTTTATAAGCTTTTTCTCTGTACCTATTTTAAGCAATATATCATACTTTTCCTTATCTTCAGTAGCATCATTATATACTTTCATATATAGTATACTTCCTGTTGCTAAAATAAATACTAAAAAAAGTAATCCACCTATTCCATAAACAAAATTTAACCATCTTAAACTTTTCATAGTTTTTAAATAAGTATAACCTATTGTAGTTTTATCTATATTAGAAATTAATTTACTATATAAAACTTCTGCATTTGATTCATCTTTAAGTTTTGCTCCATAAAAATTAACGTTAGTTCCCTTTTCTTTTAATACATCATACTGTTCATTACCAACTATAAAAAATATTACATCTAAACTTACAAACTTACAATTAAAAGTTCTTATAATATTATATTCTTTATTGTCTATATTAATTTTATTATCTTCATATTTTTTAATTGACCCAAGTATATTTCTCTGTATTTTTATAAACTCATTATTTTTAAGGTTATTTTCTTTAAGTTCTTCAACTAATGTTTCTTCTTTTGCTTTTTTTAATATTTTTATAGCCTCATCATATTTAACAATAACAGCATCATTACCAATAGAACTATCATTACTACTTACTCCTTTATCTATATGAACCATATTAGCTGTTAAATCATAGTCTATGTTTTTATTTTCTATCATATCTCTTATTCTATTTTCATTTATATTGTTTTGAGATATAAATGAAAAAGTATATACATTGGATTTATCTTCTACGGATTTATAGGTTAATTTCATAGAAACTGCTGTAGCTAATGATATAATCGTTGACGCCAATATTATAGTTACTATGGCATATACTTTATAATTTTTCCTTAATCTATAGCTTATATTATTTATTGTTATTATATTTTCACCATTATATAATACAGATTTTCGCTTTATTAAAAAATTTAAAAATACTACTACAAAAGTTTTAAAAAATCCATAAGTTCCAATTATAATTAAAATCAAACTTATAACCATATAGAATATATTTTGTGACATATCCTTAGTTGATAAATAATATCCCATACCTATGATACTTATATATATAATCCCTAATATATAAGATAAAATACTTATTTTCGGTATAACATCTTGTTTTTTAGTTGCTTTTAATAAATCTACAATTTTACTCATACAAATATTAACAAATCCCATCACTGTAACTATAGAAAATATAATAATAAATATCAAAATACTAATAATAAGAGCTTTAAGATTAATTTCAAAAGAACTTTTTATATTATAGTCTGAAATTTTTAAAATTATGGTTTGAAAAAACTTTGAAAAAATTATCCCCATTCCACTTCCAATGAAAGCTGAAAATATACCTATTAATATATTTTCTAGAAAATACATTTTCCCTATAGTCGGTAAATCTAACCCCATAAATACATATATTCCAATTTCCTTTTTTCTCTTTATTAAAAAAGTATTACTTGAATACCAAATATAAAAACACATAAAAATTATTAAAATTATAGTTATTACTCTTATTATTCCACTACAATATTCCGCATTCATATCATCCAATTTTTTTATAAGGTCACCATATATTAAATTTTCAAAATTAAACAAAATAATCATAGAAAAAACCATAGATATGAAATACATGGTATATACTTTTAAATTATTTTTAAAATTACTAAAAGCTATAGCAAATATCCCCATTATACTTGTCCTCCTACAGATGCTAACATATCTATTATTTTTCCATAGAAGTTTTTTCTATTTCCATCACTACTTAACCTACAACTTACTTTTCCATCATTAAGCATATATATTTCTTTTGCATAACTTGCAGTTAATGGATCATGTGTTACCATTATAATAGTTGATTTTTCTTTAGTATTTATTTCACTTAAACATTGAAGTAAATCTGATGAAGCCCTAGAATCCAATGCTCCTGTAGGTTCATCAGCAAATACTACTGATGGATTTTTAATTAATGCTCTAGCTGCTGATCCCCTTTGTTTTTGACCTCCTGAAAGTTCACAAGGATATTTTTTCAAATGATCTTCAATACCAAATATAGAAGCCATTTTTAAAACTCTTTTTTCTATCTCTAAAGAACTAACCCTTTCTAAAGCTAAAGGTAGTGCTATATTATCCATTAAGCTCATATTATCAAGAAGATTATAATCTTGAAATATAAAACCTATCTTATCACGTCTTATTTGGGATAAATCTTTATTTTTTGTTTTTGTTATTTTTATGCCATCTAATAATATTTCCCCTTTACTTGGATTATCCAAAGTTGACATAAGATTTAAAAGCGTTGTTTTTCCTGCACCAGAAGGACCCATTATTGCAATAAATTCTCCTTTTTTAACATTTAAATTAATATTTTCTAAAACTTTTGTTCTAAACCCTCTAATACCATATTCTTTGCTTACATTTTTCACTTGTAATATTTCATCCATATTTATACCTCCAAAATTATCTTAAGTATATTAATTAAACATACTCTCTAATAATATGTTAACGCTTTTCTCCTTTGAATTCTCTCTCTTAACATTACTTTTCATAAGTTAATATTACTTTTTTGTAACATTAAGATAATCTGATATTTTTGGAAAGTAAATTTTCAAATCACAATATTCATTTTTTATAGAATCTACCTGAATATCATGCCCTAAACTATTCAACACTTTTTTAGAAAAATAAAGACCCATACCTGTAGATTTATATAATTTATTTCTTCCATTGCATCCAGTAAATCCTTTATTAAAGATTCTTGCTAAATCTTGTTTTTCTATTCCAATACCATTGTCCTTAATATGTAAAACTACCATTTTCTCAGTTTCTATAGCATAGAAATCTATGGTACTATTATCCTTTGAATACTTTATGCTATTGCTTATAATTTGATCTAAAACATAACATATCCACTTACTATCTGTATTTACTATATAATTTAAATTTTTTAAATCTACATTAATATTATTTTCTATAAGAAAGAATGAATTGTTTTTTATAGATTTTTTTATTAACTTATCTAAATTCTCTTCTTTTATAAATAAGTCTTCAAAAAGACAGGTAGACCTACTGCCATACAACATTGAATTTGTTAAAAGCCTAATTTTTTCTATTTGATTTTTAAGTTCATTTCCAACTTTAAAATCATCCATTCTATCTACCATCATATTTAAAGTAGCTATCGGTATTTTAAGTTCATGTACAGATCTACAAATATATTCATCTATTTCTAGTAATTTTTCCATTAATATATCATATTTTAAGTTTGCCTCATTCTCCTTACTTCGTATAGTTTCTTTAATTAATTTTTCATAAAAATCATCATTTTCAATTAAATCTACATATATTTTTTCACCTTTTAAAAGTTTCTCATAAATTTTTAAAAATTTATCTTTCCATTTTATATATTGAATATACAAGTATATAAAATATATAAAAATTATGATGAGATTTAAATAAATAATATCAAAAATCTCTTTTAAAAAAGTTCCTTCACATATTAAATATACGTTCACAATAATTATCATAAGAATTGATAATACTAGTTCATGATAATTTTCTTTTAAAAATATTTTTATATTCACTGAATTATATACCCTATGCCTTTCTTAGTTGTTATAAAATCTTCTATACCTATTTCTTTAAATCTATTTCTTATTCTGTTAATGTTTACAGTTAAAGCATTATCATTTACAAACTCATCATCTTCCCATAAGGTAATCATAAGTTTATTTCTTGGTACAATTTTCCCTTTATTTTTCATAAGAACAGCCAGTATTTTAATCTCATTTTTAGTTAAATCTAGCTTGTTATCCTTACATATAAGTTGTCCTTTTTCCACATCTAAAAAAATTTCTCCACAACATATAATATTGCTACCTATATTACCATAATCATAACTTCTTCTCATAACTGCATGTATTTTAGATATTAAAACATCCGTAGAAAAAGGTTTTTGTATATAATCATCACCACCATTATTTATCCCCATCATTAAATCCATATTAGAATCTCTAGATGATAGAAATATTATAGGCACCTTAGATATATCTCTTATTTTTTTACACCAATAAAAGCCATCATAAAAAGGCAAATTAATATCCATAATTATAAGTTTCGGGTTCATGTTAACAAACCCCTGTAAAATATTTTCAAAATCATTAATAGCCCCTACATTATAACCCCATTTTTCTAAAAGCATCTTTAATTCTTTGCATAATATACTATCATCTTCAATTAACAAAACATCTAACATATATTTTATTATCTCCTTTATTTTGTAAACTCTTATATTAATTCTATAATAGTGCGTTTTTACTTGAATAATTTTACAGTTGAATAAAAAAACAGATTCTTAAGCTATTTTTAATGACTT
>NZ_LFRG01000053.1:0-22848 GCF_001573875.1 Clostridium sp. ATCC 25772 | reverse complement strand
TCACTTCCTTTTATGAGTACATTTCAACACATTTTTACACTAATTTCAATAAATTTAGCAACTATTACTTAGCTCCTGCTTTAATATAAGCCATAACTTTTCTCCTTTTTATAAATAATATAAAAGTTAGGGAAAAGGTTACTATAGTGAAATAAAATAATTAAGTTTCATAAATTGTTTCCTTTTCTGATGAAATTTGAACATCCTGTGCATCTCCAGCATATAAACTTTTTCTTAAAGCAATTATTGCTATAAACATTATACTAGCACAGACTAAGACTGCCATATAAGCTGGTATTTTATCATATAGCATTCCAAAAACCATTGTTCCTAATGGTGATATTGCCATTAATAATGAATTCATTACTGTGGATACTCTTCCCAAATATTCTATAGGAACCTGTTTTTGAATAGAAATAGCTAATGCCATATTAACTGCAGATATCATAGTTATAAACAATATACATAACATAGTTATTATTCCAAACAAAATTAAATTACTTGAGAAGAATTTAACTACTATATTGGTTGCACACATTGATATTAAAAATACCATTAATGAAGAAATAAGTACCCCTTTAAACATTATCTTTCCTAATGTCATTTTTCTGCACATAAACGTACAAACAACTGGTGCTAAAAACATTCCTATAACTAAAAGGGATTGCATCATCCCATATTGGGAGTCAGATACTTTTAAAATTTCTTTACTAATATATAATAACCCCACTGATACAAATGAACCAAAGGCAAAATTTAAAATCATTCCTAACTTTATTACAGCTTTAATAATACTTCTTTCTTTTATAAATTTAAGACCTTCTGAAAAATCTTTTTTAAAGGCTTTAAAGTTAATTTTTTCAGGTTTTTTATTAGTCTTTGGAACATTTATAAACATTTCACTTATCGCTGATAATATAAAGCTTACAGAATTTATTATCAGTACCAATTGTAATCCTTTTATTCCGAACAATATACCTGCAATACATGGAGAAATTAATAAACCAATATTCATTATAGTAGAATTTACACCATTTGCTGCCACAAGTTCTTCTTCTTGAACAATGCTAGGTATGACTGTTGAAATTGCAGGCTGAAATAATAATTCAATAGTTGCAAGTGTTATAGTTAAAAAATATATACTTAGCATTGAAAGTTCTCCATTTATAAAAAATAGAATAGCATATATACCAATAATTATTCCATTTATAAAGTCTAAACATACTATTATTTTCTTTCTATCAAACCAATCAGCAAAAACTCCTGCTACCGGTCCTAGTACAATCTTAGGTATAACTGTTATTGCAACAACTGAAGCAAACTTAGTTGCAGAACCAGTAATAGCTAGAACATATAGAGATAGAGCAAAACTTTGCATTTCGCTTCCAATTAATGAAACAAGCTTACCTAACATAAGCAATAGGAAATCTTTCTTTTTAAATAATTTCACATTCATTTGCAGTAATCCCTCCATTTTAAAGCAATTATAATTATTAAATGTTTTTAAAATTTAATAATTATATTTACGAAATTTTTTTAACTTTTATATTTTTTTATTTTTCCATTTTATTTTCCCCACTTTCATTATAATTTCTATTATTTCTTTAGCTGAATTTCCATTACATACTAGTTTTTTCATAATCTATATCTCCTCCCACTACTAGAACTGCATTTTCTGGAGTATAAGAATTCTTAATTATCTCTTTAATGCTATCTAATTTAGCATTTTTTACATTATCCATATTACCAACAATTATTCTACCAATATCTAAATTACCCTTTTTTTTATTATGTCCTTGACAAGGGGTCCAGTTTACAATAAAAAAGCACCTATAGATGAGACACTCTTTTTTATTGTGTCCAGTCTATAGGTACCAGTTTATTGCATTACAACTTTTTTCATTTTCTACATTTTCTTTATTAAATTCTAAATTATTAATTGCTATATGAAATAAGGCTTCTATACATCGTGGTAGCATAGCTGCTAATCATGTGAAATAAAACGAAGTAGTTTCTTTTGTGGTGCTTGCATTGTATTCAACGCCATTAAGTGTTATTTTGTCAATTAGCTTTTTATATTCTGAATTGCTAGAAGTCGATGTGTTTACTATAAGATGCTCAATCAAATGTGATAGTCCATTAGTTTCATCAGTTTCATATTTACTGCCTTGTTTTATCCAAATTCCACAAGACATTGTTTTTATCCTAGGTATTTTATGCATTAAAATTCTTAGTCCATTTTCCAAATAAACATTTAAAGTTTCATACATTTTTTCACCTACTTACGAACAACTGAAAATTGATAATTTCAATTTTGAAAGGTAAGCTTATAAAACTTACTTTTATAATTTTGTTTCTTCCTTAGGATCAATACTTAAAGGTTTAGCATTTTTAGCATGAACAATGTTGGCTGACGCCCCATTTATACAAAAACTAAATAAAAATGCACAAACAATAGCTCTACTTATAAATTTTATTCTTTTATTCATTCAAAAATCCCCCTTTATTTCAACAATATTACTTTTTTTCTAAATCTTTATATTTATAATATCATTTCTTTTTCTTAAAGTAAATAGTTTTTTGTTTACTTTTTTATTTTTTAATTTATACTATAGTTATAGGATTTAACAACAAATTTAAATTTATGATAAAATTTTATAAATATCTATTATGATATATAAAGATAAGGAGGTATTACTATGAACACTAAAATAATTACACCAGGAATGAAACTTAAAGAATTACGTAAAAAATATAAAATAAAACAATATGAGCTCAGTGGTAACTATATAACAAGAAATATGATTAGTATGATAGAAACTGATAAAGCTAAACTAAATAAAAATACAGCTATTGCTCTTATAGATAACATCAAAAAAATATGTACTGAAAAAAATATCTGTTATGAAGAGATATCATTGGATTATTTATTGGATTCTGAAGAAAACCAAGCAAAGAATATAAGTGATGCTTTTTTAAATTGGCTTAACTTAGAAGGAGTAAATGCGATAAATGATAGCTATAGTAATTATATAAAAGAAGTAAAAATAATAATAGATAAGTATGGATTAAAAAATATAAAAGCAGATGTTTATTTAAAGTTAGGAAATATTTACACATCATGTTCGATGTACAATTCAGCTTACAATCATTATTTAATATCATTAGATTCATATGATAATTTATTTAATAACTTAAGTTTAATTCAATTAATTATTAATCTAATTGTCTGTTGCAATAACTTAAAAAGATACGATGAATCTATAAAATTTTCAAATTTAGCTTTTACCTATATGAATAATATTCCTTTAGAAGATGAATTTAAAATTAGATATAATACTCTAATCTCATATAAGAACTTAAAAAATTATGATAAAGTTTTAGATGAAATAGATTTGCTTATAAATGATTTTTACCCTATTTTAGATAAAGATTCTACTAGAAATATAAACTTATTAACATTAAAAGGAAACTGTTTTAAAGAAAAAAACTTATATACAGATGCTCTTAAAGTTTATAAAATAATTCTTTCTTTATGTAATGATAATATTGAAATGAACTTAGTTACTTTATGTAATATATTAGAATTATATCTCTATTTAAACGATAGTAAAAATTTAAATAAATACTTTGATAAAGCAGTGTCTTCATTAGAATATTATACAACCATTGAATTCAAAAGTTATGCTACAGATATATATAATATTTTAGGTGTAGCTGCTATTAAGTTAGATAAAATCCAATTAAGCAAACTATATTTTAATAAAGCGTTAAAATATGCAAAAGAATTTAATTCTATAAATATATTAGTATCTTCTATGGAGAATCTACTTAATATAGCTATTAAAGAAAATGATTCATCTCAAATTGATGACTTGAAAAATCAACTTTTAGAAATGATATCTTTAGGGATTCTGACATGTAACAATATGTTAGTTTTAAAATTTATCAATTATTATAATACTATAGAAGATAGATTAACAATTGATAACATACTGAAGTTTATCTTTAAACTTGCCCCCTATAATGTATAACTTCAAAGATATAATTAAACTCTATATACAGATAAAAATTTAATTATATCTTATTTAAATTTGTTAACTAGCAATAAAACAAGCTAATATTTAAGTTTAAAACCTATAATATATTTAATCTAAAAAATGCATTTATAATGTAAAACCATTATAAATGCATTTTGATTTTTTATAATCATATAGAATATAAATTACGAATTCTTATTTATATATATTTTCAATGCTTTTATCAGTAAAATTAGCGCATATACACTTAACCCTGTTAAAATTAAAATAATTATTGTATAAAGTACCCCAAAAGTACCTACTAACATCATAATTTCCCCTCTTTCTATTTTAAAAACTCATTTACATATATGTAATATAATTGTATTTATTTTATTCTTTAATTATAACATTAAATTAATTATATAAAATAAACAAACTGCCTTAAAACAGAATTTTATTTCTATTTTAAAGCAGTTCTTATAAAAGAATTATTAATGTTTTTTAATTTTATTGAATAGCTTCACTATTTCATACCACATTACTGCAATTATTGATATAATCACAACTGTACCTAATTGTTTTATACTAAGTGCTGCTAAACTTAAAAAACTAGAAAGTGGTGAATAAAGTATTACAGCTAACCCTAAAATTGTGCCACCTATTGCTAACCACATTACTGGATCTTTTTTTAGATATATAAATGATTTGTATGCAAAATCTTTATTAGAACTATTAACTTGAACAAGCAATATATTAGAAATTATTATTATAGATAATCCCATAGAGCGCGCTATATTAGTATTAAGCGGATTATTATTTAAACTTATATAATAAGTTCCGAAAGAAGCTGCAAATAAAACTAATCCTTGTATTATACTTTTAACTAAAATTTTTGAAGTTAATATTCCCTCATTAGGATTACGAGGGTTACGATTCATAATATCATCTTCTGCACGTTGTCTTTCTAATACTATTGAACAAGTTGGATCTATTACAAGTTCTAAAAGCACTACATGTACTGGTAGTAATAATAAAAGTGATGATTTAATACCAAGAAGTGGTCCTAATAAAGATGCAAAGGCAATTGGTATATGAATTGTAAATATATATCCAATAGCTTTTCTTATATTATCATAAATTCTTCTTCCATCTTTAATAGTATCAACTATAGTTGAAAAATTATCATCTAATAAAATTAAATCTGCTGCTTCTCTTGAAACTTCTGAGCCCTTTTTTCCCATAGCTATACCAATATCTGCATATTTCAAGGCTGGTGCGTCATTTACTCCATCACCGGTCATTGCAACAACTTCTCCATTTTCTTTAAATGCTTTTACTATTCTCATTTTATGCTCTGGTACAACTCTTGAAAAAATACTAACTTCTTTAACTCGTTCTCTAAGAATTTCATCACTCATACTGTTAAGTTCATCACCGGTAATAACTTCATTACTATGTGGAATACCAACCTGTTTTGCAATAGAACTTGCTGTTATTCCATTGTCACCAGTAATCATAACTACTCTTATACTTGCTTTAATACAATTTTCTATATCACCTTTTATAGATTCTCTTGGCGGATCCATAAACCCTATTAGTCCTAAAAATTCTAAACTACATTCTTCTAAAGTAGTTGGTATATTTGATTTATCCTCAATATCCATTTTACCGATAGCAATTACTCTTAATCCTTTAGAAGACATTGAATGTATTTTTTCTTCTATTTTTTTACTTTCTTCTTGCTCCAAATTACACAAAGTTAAAATTTTCTCTGGTGACCCCTTAGCTGCTATAATAACTTTTTTATCTTTTTCCCATACGTGACCCATCATTTTATTTTCATTAGTAAATGAATATTCATAAATTAAATTTCCACTAAATAATTCTTTTTTACTTATATTATTATTTTCACAATACTTAAGCATAGCATGTTCCATGGGATCATAAGCATCAGTTTCACAAGCCATTCCCATAACATAACTTAACTCTTTTATATCACAATTTAAAGTCCATGTATCACTTAATTCCATCTTATTCATTGTAATAGTACCAGTTTTATCTACACATAATATGGACACAGCTCCTAAAGTCTCAACTGATGGAAGTCTTCGGACTAAAGATTTCTTTTTCGCTAACCTCCAAGCTCCCATAGATAAAAACACTGTTAAAATAACTGGAAACTCCTCTGGTATCATTGCCATGGCTAGAGTTATTCCAGATAATATACTTTCAATAATCCTATCTTTTAAGCTATGGTCTGAAAGATTTATATAAGTTATTATACAAACTAGTAAGAATAAAACTGCTGCTATTATTGCACAAACCCTTACTAATTTTCCAGTTTGTTTCTGAAGTGGTGTAGGCATATCTGGTGCTTTAGCTATATCAATACCTATCTTCCCATATTCAGTGTCGGCTCCTATTTTATCTACTAAAACTATTCCACTACCTTGGGTAACTAAAGTGCCTGCATAGCAATAATCTTTTTTCCAATAGTCCTTATTCTCGCTATCATCTGTGCATTTCCATACACCTTCAGCTTCACCAGTTAAAGAAGATTCATTTACACAAAGGTCACTAACTTTAATTAGTTTACCATCTGCTGGAATCTTTACTCCTTCACTTATTATCATTAGATCCTTTGGAACCAAGTCTTCACTATTTATAATGCACTCTACTCCATCTCTAATCACAGTTATATTCGGCGCTGATAAATTTTTAAGTGCGCTTAAAGTTTTATCTGTTTTCCATTCTTGAATTACATCAATACTAATTATTCCAATTACAAATATCAACATTACTAGTCCATCTCGTGGTTCACCCAATATAAAGTATATAATTGCAGCTAAAATCAAGAGTAGAAACATAGGCTCTTTTAATACTTCTAAAATTTTCAGAAAAAAACTTTCTTTTTTCTCAGATATTAGCTGATTTTTGCCATACCTCTCTTGAGCTTTAATTACCTCTTCCTTAGTTAAACCATTAAACTCATTTACCTTTTTTTGTTCTGTCATAAAAAGTTACCTCCGTTAATTCTTGATTTATCAAGAACATTTTGTTTGATAGCTCTATGGCATTGCATTAAAGATCTTATTTGTTTTATTGCTCTAAAGGTAGACAAAAAACACCTGTAGAACAATAAACTGTCCCACAGGTGTTTTTATAATCCTGTTGCCAATTAAGGCCCGGCTCCATAAACAAAATAATTCATCGGCCTGATCAGTTTGTACTGTAGATTTATATGCAGTGCAAAGAGATTACATATTATTATATGTGATAAACAAAATAGTTTCTACAACTTAACAAAAATTTTATTTTTTCTAATAAAATAATCTCTAATTTACAATGTATAGATTCAAATATAATTTTATATTCTATATAAATAAATTAACCATTTCTCTAGTGATTTATTCTTTAGTTATATTAGTTTTCAATTTTGATTTTAGTTTACATTTATTTTTATATACTTAATTTTAATTATGTAAACTAATTGTATTTTTTAAGTGATTTTCAGTTTTCTACTTATATATATCTAAAATTTTTTATTAAATTCAAGGTACTATAAAGAAACAAGCTCCAATTTAAATTTATTCAATAACCTTAAAATATTTTCGTACAAGATTCAGCATTGAATTCTAAATGATTTGGAGCATGTCTCACTATTTTAGGTATCTAAGTTTTGGAATGGATAATTTTAAAAGTCAACTTGGAACCCTATATAATCTATATTAATGTAAGGATTTACAATAGTTTAATAATAGTATATTATTAAGTTAATAGAATTTGTCGAATAAGGAGAATCGCGGTGGAGAATTGTTTAAATTGTAATGCATCATCCTATAAAGATATTGAGGAATATAAAATCGATATAAATAATGCAATAAAAGAAATTTTAAATAATAACCAAAGATTAAGTTTTGCTTTGGTTGTGAAGAAGGTAAAGATTACTCCTTTTGTTATAAATAAATACCCTCAACTTAGGACATATGTATTAGAAAGAATGAAATACTATAAAGAAATAAGAGTTATAGATGGTAAAATTGATAGAGCCGTTGAAAAAATAATAAAGTCAAATGAAAATTTAACTTTTATGGCAATAGCAAAAAAATGTGGATTTTCTCTTGATACTGTTTATAAAAATGAATATATTAAAGAAAAAATTATTAATACTATTATAGAAAATAAAAAACCAATTAGGTTATAAAATTATCTAATTGGTTTTTTATTATATACTACAAAATTTAATTATAATCAAAATAATAACTATGCAATAAATATTTTGATTCATATTTTATTGCATATTCCTTTAAAAGTTTTTTTATTTCTGTTAAGTCTTTTCTATTTTCTTCAAATTCCTTTATCATTTCAAAAAGGCATGTTTTTTCTTCTTCAGTAGCAACTTTTTTAAAATATCCCCATATATGATGAACTGTATTTATTACTTGACTTTTCATAGGTGCTTCTTTTATTACTTTGTTTAGCTTTTCATTAAATTCTTTATATGTATAATTGTTCAAACCTATATTTTTACTTATTTCTTTATACTCTTTATAAGATCGTTCCATTACAACATATTTATATTTGGACCAAATAATATCTATGTTTTTTCTATCTTCCTTTATTGTCAACTAAAACACCCCATTTCATATATATTTAAATATTTTTAAAGTTTAGACTCTCATACTTGAACTTTGTAAATTTAGATAAAAAAATAACCAGTAAACAAATTTGGCGACCTAGAAGGGACTCGAACCCTCGACCCCCGGCGTGACAGGCCGGTACTCTAACCAACTGAGCCACTAGGCCATATCGCAATGTTTACTGATTACATACATTATATTACATGAATATTTTATAATTGTCAATACTTTTTGGAAAGATTGTAAAATATTATTATTACATCGAGTTAATATATATTAATTTTCACTATTTATAGATTTTGCTTCATGGTAATAACATAATATAGAAATAATAAAAGCTGATATAACTTTTACGATTAAATCTGTTGCAGTGTCTTCAATTCCGCCCTTTACCATATTAGTTTTAAATAAATAGTCTCCTACAAATTCAAACACTTCCCACATAGTACCTAACGCAATTGAAAAATTAAATGCACTCATTAATTTAAAAACAAGAAACCGTTTTTTAGTTGTTTCTTTTGTATTTGTAATAATTCCTTGATTTAATTTTAATGCTATAAGAACTGCATAACTACCAAATATAGAGTGAATAAATAAGTCCCACCACCAAAATCTCACATAAAATTTTTTAAATTCTCCAAAATATATTGTAAGTACAATAAACATTATAGATATTAATTGAAAATTATAAGGTAATATTATATTTTTTTTATTAGCAATGCTAGTAATTATAAATGGAAATGTAATGCATACAATAGCCAAAATTAAAAAATTCAACCCATTCCATTGTTTAAATATAATATTTAACATAATAGTAGCTAATAAAAATATCTCAAGTACTACTGCTATTCTAATAGTCCATTTATTATTTCTATTACTCATTTTAAATTTATTCCTTTCAAATATTATCATTTTTAAATAATTAAATATAAATATACAAATTTAATAAAATATCTTTCTTTTAATTTATTACTACATTATATAATAATAAAAAATATAATATATATAATGGCTGTATAAACTAAAAATATCCCTAAAAAATAATATTAATACTATTTTTAGAGATATTTCCTATAAAATATTACCTATTCATTTTTATAAATATATTTATGATGCTATCTTAGTCCTTGATACAAAAGATTTCCCAATCCATTTTCTTTTCTTCCATCTATTATAAACTAATATTCCTCTAAACCATTCATCTATTGCAAATGATATCCACATTCCAACAAGTCCAAGGCCTAATTTTATTCCTAGTATGTATGCAAGTCCAACTCCAAATATCCACATTGAAAAAATACCTATACATACAGGAAATTTAACATCACCTGTAGCTCTTAAAGAGGTAATACCAACTAAATTTATAGTTCTTCCTGGTTCTAATATTAAATCTACAATTAGAACTATAAATCCAAGAGCTATTATTTCTTCATTTGATGTAAATATTCCAAGTATATGCTTTCCAAGTAAAAGAAATATAAAGCTAACCGTTGTTGTAACAATCATTGCTTTTTTCAAGCATTTTAAACATAATTTATATGCTAACTCAGTTTCTTCTTCTCCTACTAATTGTCCAACAAGTATACTACACCCTTGTGCCAATGATGCTGAAAATAAATAAGCAAAACTTGCAATATTAGCTATGTAGCTTTTAGTTGCCATAGAGTTTATGCTAATCAAATTAATAAACCCTGTAACAACTAACTGTGAAAGACTATAGGATATTTCCTCACCAGCTGCTGGAATTCCTATTATTAAGATATTTTTAAAATCCTCCATTGGGAATTTTTCAAATAGGCTTAATTTAAAATCTTTCAATACTTTTTTATAAACAACTATTCCTAAGATTATAGTCCCAATAATTTTACTTAAAGTTGTTGAAATGGCTGCGCCTTTAACACCTAATGCTGGTAAATTGAAGTTTCCGAATATTAATATGTAATTTAAAGTAATATTAATTATATTCATTATAAATGTTACTATCATACAAATTTTAGTAAGTCCATGAGGTCTTAAGATTGCAGTAAAAGTCATTGAAAGTGCCTGTATGAACACAAACCCACCAACAAAACTCACATAACTATTTCCATAAATTAAAAGCTCATCTGCTGTATTTAAAGCTTTTAATAAAACAGTTCCTCCCATAACCATTAAAATACTTATTATTATTCCAATAATAAGATTAAACACTATTGATACTATACTTACTTTAATTATATTTTCATTACCTTTTTTATACTCTTTATTATGGCCAATATATTGAGACACTAAAATTGACGTACCAGCAGTTATTATTGCAAAGGTTAAATTCACCATAAACATAAGTTGATTTGCCACACCAACTGCAGCAACTGCATTATCTGAGTACCTTCCCAACATAAAAATATCAGTTCCTCCAAGTAATGAAAATAATATACTCTCTATAAAAATAGGCCATGTAATCTTTATAAGTTTTTCTTTTAATTTTCTCTCTTTCATAAATTCATTCTCCAAATTAGTTTTATTAGTTTTTAAGTTTAATTAACAAACCTTACTTAGTATATACAATATTAAAACTTAGTTCCATATATAAGAAAAAATTTTTAAAACTAAAACTTTTAAATATTTTCAAAAAACTTAAATAAGAGCCTAATTATAATAGGCTCTTATTTTAAGGATTTTTTATAAAAAACTCTATAACAGCTCCTCTATCTTCGCTATTATAAGCTTTAATATTTCCATTATGCTTTTCAACTAAACTTTTAGAAATATATAGTCCCAAGCCTGAATTCCCTGTAGATTTCCTTCTTGATTTGTCCCCTCTATAAAATTTAGTAAAAATATTTTTTAAATCTTCTTCATTAAACCCTTCTCCACTATCACAAATTTTAAAAAATAAGTTTTCTTTTTCATATTTTACATCAATTTGAATTTTTCCACCTTCCGGAGAAAATCTTAAACCATTTGTAACTATGTTATCTAAAACTTGAGAAATTCTCAATCTATCTAAAAAAAATGTAGTATTTGCATCTATATTTATTTCATTTAAACTTAATTTTATATTTTTCTTATTTGAAAATGGTATATATTCCTCAATTTTATCTTCAAGAAAACTTTTTACATTAATTTGTTCTACTTGTAATGTAAAATCAGGATTTTCTAGTTTGGATAATAAATTTAAATCTTCTACCAATAGAACTGCTCTATTGACTGAATTTTCCATAGAGTTTAGATATCTTAATAGCCTCTCTTCATTCTTATATGAACCATCTTGCAAAAGCTCCACATGACCTTTGATAACTGTAAGTGGTGTTCTTAAATCATGAGATAATGCATTAATCATATCTGTTTTTTCCTTTTCTGTTTCCCATTGTTTATTTAAAGTTTTATTCAACTCACCCCTCATTGATTCAAAACTTTTCATAAGTTTACCTATTTCATTGTCATAAGGATAATTTAATTTAAAATCTAAATCTTGAACTTGTATTTTATTTGAGGCTTCAATTAACTGTTTAAAAGGTTCATTTAAGTTTTTACTTAATTTTCTACCAAATATAATACTATATATTATTATAAATATAAATGGACTAAGTAAAGTAATAACACCTAACACTGTTCCTATTAACTTTTTATGAGGATTAATTGAAGCTTTTAAATTATAATTTAAATAAACTACACCTTCTAATGTTCCATTATTACTTATTATTGGAACTACTTTTGTTACATTATTAAAAGCATTTATATCTACTGTGTTTAATTTTTTTAAAATAGAATTATTATCTTCATCTTTAATTTGTAAATTACCATAACTACTTTTATTTTTTAGGTTATAAACTTTATATTTTATACCTTCAGTAGGTATTATGTTTTCAAGATTTCCTTTTTCAGTTTCATTTAATATATTATCCCCACACTTCATTATATAATCTTCAATTTTCGGGATTTGTCTTTCATAATAGTTTGCTGGATATAACATATTACTATTTAATATATACATAAATAATAAAAACAATATAACAAAACTTACTAAGCTAAATATTAAAGCCAAAAAAAATGTTGATATAAATTGCTTTTTTATAGAATATTTTTTAAGCATTTGCTCACCTTACTTCCTTAGTTCTCCCACTTATATCCTACACCCCATACAGTAGAAATATATTTATTATAAATATTATGCTTATTAAATTTGAAACGTATTTTTTTTATATGCTCAGCTACTGTTGAAGAATCACCTTCTGCATCATATCCCCAAATTTTTTCATATATTTGTTCTTTTGAAAAAACTTGTCCATTATTTAATGCTAAAAGTTCAATTATATCAAATTCTCTTTTAGTTAAAATAACTTCCTCATCTTTTAAAAGAACTTTTCTTCCTTTTAAATCAATTTTTAAATCATTAAAAATAATATATTTTTTATTTTCCATAGAAAAATTTCTTTTATCACGCCTTATATGTGCTCCTATTCTAGCTTTAAGTCCTCTTATGCTAAAAGGTTTTGTAATATAATCATCTCCACCTATAGCTAAACCCTTTAATAAATCAGCTTCATTTATTTTAGCAGTTATAAATATAATTGGACAGGAAATCGCATCTCTTATTTCAGTGCAAAACTCAAAACCATTTTTTCCAGGCATCATAACATCTAATAATATTATATCTGGATTAATTTTAAGTTTTTCTAAAGCCTCATCACAATCTTTTGCAGTAAATACTACGTAGCCATCATCAGATAAAGCATCAGAAATTAAAGAAAGTATTTCTTCTTCATCATCAACGACTAAAACCTTTTCATTCATCTTAATTCCCCCTGAAAATAACTAATATCTTTAGTAAATATTATCATAAAAAACTACATTTCTACAACTTTTTATAGTGTTTCCAAATTAAACTACTAAAACAAATATTTAGTTAGAATGCTTATTTTATAAGAAATACTGTTTCAAATTTATTTTTTTTACATATTATAGTAACAGAGAGTGAGATATAAGATTCCAAATTAAATCTTAAACTTATTCATTTATAAAATGAGAAAACTCAAATTAATATTTTATCAATAACTAACAGGTTATTTTAGTTAAAAGTTAAGAGTGAATAGTGAACAGTTGTGGTTATTACTACTCACTTCGTTCCTAGTAATTCTCAACGTACCTTTTTATAAATTTGCAAAGCAAATTATATTGATAGATTTTTTTAAATCATTTTCAGAAAGTGGTTGCCACTTTCATCCTAAGTTCATAATTCATAATTCATAATTCTTAACTAACTATATTTGATGTATAAATTTAAGTTATAGATTGTATCCCTATATAGAGTTCCAAGTTGACTCTTAAAGCTATCCATTCCAAAACTTGGATACCCAAAATAGTGAAACGTGCTCTGAATAACTTAGAATTTAACATTACATTTTATATAATTTTATTTAACTATATTTACTCTAAGAAAATATAGTTAACCTTATGCAAGTTTACTATATAGAGTAAACTTTATACTCTTTATGTTGAAATTTAGGAGGATTAATAATGTTTGTTACAATTATATGTGATATAAAAAATTCAAGACTATTAGAAAATAGACATGATTTTCAATTATATCTTATTGATGTTTTAAAAGAATGTAACACCTTATTTAAAGATTATATAGTTGCTCCTTTTATAATAACATTAGGTGATGAATGGCAAGGACTTTTAAAAGAAAATTCTCCGTACTTAGAAATATTAGATTTTTTTAAAAGTAAACTACCTTCAAATGTAAAATTTTATACAGGCATTGGAATAGGTGAAATAACAATTCATAATTTTGAACTTACTGTAAATCAACTTGACGGTCCTTCATTTTATTTAGCAAGAAAGGCTATTAAATACGCTAAAAGAAATCAATGCTCATTAGTGGTTATACAAGACTAAGAAATACCAATAACATTTTAATTGTTATTGGTATTTCTTATAATAAAGTATATATAAGTTTTCCACCTATCATTGCTATTATGAAACTTATAAAAGTCCCAATAATAAAATATTCTGCAAAGCTTTCATCTTCAAGTTTTTTAAACCTTGCTATAGATTTAGTAGCTAATACAAATCCTATTAGAGGGGCCTGGTTTATGGCCATGATAAGTAATATAAAGGACCTTTCTAATATTCCAATTATAAGTCCACCATTTTCAGCACCTGTATTATCATTTTTTATAGGTATATATATGTTATTTTTTCTTGCTTTTATATATTTTTTACTTGTTAAACTTCTTATTAACACTTTAATAAATATTCCTGTTACATTTGTACAAATTAATATTATTAAAACAATAGCTAAAAACCTATCCATAGATGTAAAACTTGTCCTATAATTTAATAATTTTATTAATCCTTCTTTAAATTTCATGTCTTCACATAAAATAAAAACACTAATAATAACCAATAAATGCAAAAACTGATCTAATAAAAAAATTATTACATCCTCTTTCAACCAAGGTTTTTTTAATATTAAACCTGACTTTAAGCAATCTATAACAAAATGAAATATAGTAATAATAAGTATACATTTATTAAAAATTTCTAATGGTTGTCCATTTGCTAAATAAAACCCCAAAAGAAATAAATTTATACCTAAAAAATGAAAAAAGCTATGAATAAAATTACCTTTTAATATAGATTTAATTGAATTATCTTTTGGGAATCTTAATTTTAGTATGTTATCCTGTTGAAAAATAAAATCAAAAGTAATATGTGAAATTAAATAAACTAAAAATAAACTAAAATACATTACTACTCCTTTCAATTATTTTTATATATGTTGTTAATAATAATCTTATGATTCTTGTATTATGTACAGTTAAAAAATAACTACAAGAATTTAATCTTTGAGATATGTTAGATTTAGACAAATTCCCATCTTTAGAAATCATATTATTATATGATCCATGTTTTTCATACAAATTTATTAATTCTCTTTGCTTTTCTGTAAACTTACTTTCTATAGTTTCATTATTTTCAATAATTGAATTTATAACTTGATTTAAAGTTATATTATCATCATATTCAGAAGTAACAGCTATTTCATCTAAAATAAATTTATTATATAAATCGATTGGTAAATCTGCACCTTTGAAAAATACTCTATTATGCTTTGACTTAATATTCTGACCATAGAACCCTTTAGTTTTCTTAGCTATATTTATAGCTTCTCTACCATTTATAAAAACTTCTCCATCCATCTCTCTAGTGTCTCTTGAAAGATTAGTTGATATATCACCTATACCTATGCCACAGTATACTTGTATATTTTTTTTAAATAAATATCTTTGAATTTCTTTAAAAATATCATAACTTTTCTCTGGTGAGCTAGAAACAATTTGCCATTCATCACCTAATGTAAATGTTATTGGCGCAACTAATATCTTAGAGTATTTCTTACTCAAAGTTTTTAAATATATTTTTAGTTCCTCCTGAAAATTAGCCCTATCTTTTATTTTTCTAGAGCTTACAATGTCCATATTGATTACACTATACATACTTAAAGCATTCTGCTACTTAAAATCTAGATAAATACACCTATATAGAGATTATTTCCATTTCTTTGTGCATAAGTTTATTATAAAACACTCCATAGCTTTTAAATTCTATATTAATCTTGGTTGCAAATATCCAATTATTTCCATGCTAATTTGTAGGTTTTAATTGTAGCAGCTCCTCCTTTCTTTATTTTTAAATTTTTTTATAATATATGATCACTCTTTTAGAAATCAAAACTTCTAATTATAATTTAAAATGTTATTTTTAATTCTTATATAAACTTATAGTATTTTTAAAATTAACATCTCTTATTTTAAATATTTATATTTATATAAATTCTATCTATATTTAAATACTCCTTTATATCTTAAAGCACTATATCTATTATTACCCATATTTCATATTTATATAAATCTTTCCATATAAAAATTTTTTAAATTTTAATTCCTAATAATAAATATAAAGTGGAAAGGACTCTTAACATATAGTACCCTCCACTTTAAAACAAAATTTATTATGTAATAATTTATTTACAATATGTATCATACCAATTTCCAAATTTTTTTATACAAGTATCATCTTTCGAGTTATTATCATATCTTAAGAAATCTTCTTCATTAAATTCAGCTAAAGTCTTTAAAAATCCTTTTGGCTTGAATATATACCAAAGATTTGACCACTTTTCATTATTCTCATTTTCTCTTATACTATGAGCCAAAGTTCCATGATCATTACTTTCAAAAAACTCCATATTCGTACCATCGTAATATGCAAGACAAGATTTAAAAGTACACTTTCTATTTTCTACCTTGTCCATTAATTTTAAAAGTCCTTCTATACCTATAGTTTCTAGCATATGATTTACATAAGCTTTTGGAAATCCATTTAAAGCTTCTACAAAAAAGCCAGAATCTAGTGCTATACAAGGTTTTTTCACAATTTTATACGCTTGTAAAACTTTTTGCTTTGCAATTTCCTTTATATCGTCACCTCTTGGTTCTATAAGCTCTGCGTTATATGGTAACACTTTCATATTTTTTAACTCTCTTTGCGCTGAAGTAATTTTGCCTTTATTGGTTGTTACAAAAATAATTTCTTTCATCATCCCCTACATCCTCCTTATATAAAAAATATTATCATATTAAAATATTATAACATATACACTATCATAACTATATTTTATTCTGTCATACTATGTAATTAAATGTTAAAATATATATATTTTTAGTAATTATACACTAAAAATACACCTATTAATAGATTAAATAAATAAAAAAATAAATTTTATTCTAATATTTATTACAAAAGAAGATATAAAAATATAAAATTACTATTTAAGTTATCCTTTAAATATTTTCATTCCAACTTACAACACTATTTTTTTATTATATTTCAATAATTTTATAACTTTACCTACAAATAATACTGCAATTAGTTTATCAAAATAATCTGTAATAAATTGAACTAAAAAAACACTTAAAATTGGACCTAAACCTAGTTTTCTAAGCAGGATTATTATATAACTAGACCCTGAAGAAGTAAAACCTCCAAATATGAATGCTGTTAAAGTTGCACCTACACTACTTATAAATATAGTAGCAAAAAATACTGCGAAAAGAATTTTCCATCCTTCTAAAAGTTTCTTTTTAAACATAACTCCTAATATTAAACCTGTGCATATTTGAACTGGAGAAAACCACAAAGAATATATATCAAAAGTCAAACCACTAACTATACTACTAAAAAAACCAGTTATTATACCAAAATAAGGTCCTAACAAAAAACTTATAAATACAGTTCCTATAGAGTCTAGATATATGGGAATCCTCAAATTAAATGCTACAAATGCTCCTACTATATTAAGAGCTATTGCTACACCAATTATAGCTATTTTAAATGTATCTGATTTACTCATATTTTTTAACTCCTAACCACTATATTTTTTATTATTTAAAATTATATTTATTTCATTTTTTTTATGTGGTAAAATTCTAGTTAAAAATTCTTTCATAAACATATTAGAATCTACACTTGTTAAAACATTACAGTTAGCTTTAAATTTATAAAAGTTCTCACTATCAATTACAGTTTGACCTATAGCTATCCCTTCAGTCACAACATCCATATATGCTGGAAATCCCTTACATAAAGACTTGTTAATAAAATATAAAACTGCTAAAGGATCATTTATTACGCAGCCTAATATTTTTTCTTGTTTCCAATGAAAATCAACGTAAAACCTTGTTATCTTAACAATAAAATCTGCTTTTTCATCGTTAAGCTGATTCAAAAGTTCTATATAATTTGGCGTTAAAACACATTCTCTTGTGACATCAAGCCCTACCATATGAAAAGGTACTTGTGAGTTTTTCATAATATATTTAACACTATGTGGATCTACCCAATAATTAAATTCTGCTACTGGTGAACAGTTCCCATGACTTTTAAAAGTCCCCCCCATAGACACAATCTCAACTATTTTATTAAATGTATTAGGACTTTTCTTTAATACTTCAGCAAGATTTGTAAGTGGTCCTAATGCTATTATTGACACATCTTTTTCTTTATTTAAGATATCTATTATATAATTCACAGCACCTTTTTTTACTATGCCATCTTTTATATCTTTTAAAAAACTTTCACCAATTCCATCTACTCCATGGGTATCCTCTGCTACAACAAGTTCTCTTTTAAGTGGTTTTCCATCGCCTATATATATAGGAATATCTAAGCGTCCCATTATCTTTAGTGCTTGAAGTGCATTCTTAAAACCTTTATTTACATGAACATTACCAGATACTATAGTAAGAGCTTTAACATCTAGTTCCTTACTTGAAAGTGCAACCATTATTGCTAAAGTATCGTCTATTCCTGGATCACAATCTATTATCACTTTTCTTTTATTCATTCTATTTTTCCTTTCTTAATGTATTAAATATAATTTATTTATAAAATATCTTATGGCAATAAAAAAAGAGCAGGCTTTTCCTACTCTAAAAAAACTGAACTATAAAATATATAATATAGCAAAAAAACATAAAGCCACACCTAAATTAGGGTGACCTTCATAATCTAAGTACATATATTATATAACTAAAATTTAATTTATCAAAAAATATAAATCTTAATTACTTTTATAAGTTTGCCTAGTTTTTTATAGAGGGATGGTCAAAACGAACCTCTTTTATAGTTATTACTATAAACATATTCAATTTATTCTATTTGAAGTATATAATAAATATTTATAAAATTCAAGTGTGTATATTGTTCTATTTAAATATATTTATATTGTTTATATATTCCCAATTGCCTACATATCCACTATTTTTAGCACCTAACTGAAAGTGTAGCATAGATATTCCAAGATCTATTTTTTCATAGCCATGTTTTTGCTCATCTATAAATGCTTTTATATTCCCTTTTGAATATTCATATTTCCAAGGCTGTTTATTTATAGCAGAAGGTGCTTTTCTTACTGCTTCTATACCATTTTCAACCCAATTAGGAACTTCTTTTTCATTACACCTTAAAATTTCATTTGAAGATTTCCTATTTTTACTAAAAGATGATAATAATTTTTCTTTTATCCCCTTCGCTTCTTTTACATATCCTATTGAAATGACACAATAAAGTTTCTCATTATTTTTTATGTCTATTGTATTTTCAACTTCCTTTTTATCATAGGTTCCACCAATCCAACAAGTACCTATTCCTAAAGAAGTAGATTCTAAAACTAAAGCTTCTCCAAAATATCCTATTTTACTTTCAACATTAATAATATCTTCTTTTCCAACAAGTGCAATAAAAGATTTTACCCCACTTATCATTCCATAAGATTTCTTTATTCCTTTAAAAGGCTTTTCTCCATCTTTTATAATCTGAATATTCAAAGATGATTCTTTGTTAATTTTCTCTATAAGACTTGAAATTTTGTTTAAATGATCTAAATTTAAGTCTTTATCCATATAAGTTCTTCTTGATGTTCTTTTATCAATGCTTTTATACCACTGAGTTTTTAATTCCATGTAAACACCTTCCAAATTTAATTAGTCTTTCTTAATATATTGCAGTTTAGTTTTTTTATTCATTCTTAACTCTTAACTAAAATAATCTGTTAGTTATTGATAAAATATTAATTTGAGTTTTCTCATTTAATAAATGAGTAACTTTAAAGCTATTTGACATAAACAACTTTTAAAAATATCCTTTTTTTATCTTATTACAAATTCTACATTCAAATATACTATAATATAAATAATAATCACCTTTTGAGTTTTTTATGTGTATTTTTTATCTAAAAATATTTCCTTAAGATTATAATCATGTTTATGATTAGCATTCTTATTTTTCATAAAATCCTCACTATAATTACATTTAAGTGTTTATTTAACAACTTTTACTTCTAAAATTTCTCCATAAGCATACTTTTTTAAAAGTTCTATACTATTACTTATATACTCTTGTAAATTTTTTTCACCATTAAATGAAATTATGTTCATTAATATGCATTTTGTATCTTTTGTTATCATAGCTCTTGTTGAATCTGAAGTAGCACTTCCAAATTTACCTTTTTCATCTTGGAAAACTGGCATATTTTCTAAATTTATAGGCCCTCTTCCTATACCCTCATAAGTTTCGCCAGGTTTTCCTACTGTAAAACATATATCTTCACCTATTTTTTCTAAATCATATGTTCCAACTGAATTAAGACTTTTCAAGGATATTAAATTATTTATATCTACTATCGTATTAACCTTATAAAGACCTAATCCCTTTACTAATCTTCTAACTAAAGACTCTGATGAAACCCTATATTTACTTGGATCTTTTTTTAATTTTTTGTACCCATCCCTAGATGCTTTTATATTCTCAAGTTGCAAAACATCCTTTAATTCCATTGTTCCTTGAAAATTTAAACACTCTTCATCTATTTCTTTCCATAATTTTTCGTCATACTCTGTAACTTTTACATTTGCTATGATGCATCCTAAAACTAAGTTTGGGCATTTTTCCTTTAATTCTTCATCTATTCTAATCTTCATCCTTTGCAACTCCTTTTCTATAATTCTATATAGTTTTATATTATCATAATTTACCATTATAAGTTATACTTATTTCATTATTAAATATACTTTTATATAATATAAAAAAAGAATAATAATTAGCCTTTTTTAACTATGTACATTCCACCTTGTTTTTTAAATACTTTTCTAAATTCGCTGTAGCTATATTACTAAATAATATATTCATCGAAATAACTAAAATCCAAATAATATATGTACCAATTGTTATTCTTTCAAAAACTCCAAAATATATATATTCATTAGCAGCACCAACAGCACTAATGCAACCACTAATAAATATAATCAAACTTGATATCATTGAATATATAGTTAAATGTCTAAACTGAACTACATTTTTAAACCCTATCCCTATAAATAATGGAGGTAATATACTAAATATCGCACAAAATCCCGCTAACACAATATGTCCAATGCCGATAACTGTTATTTGTGAATCTCTAGCATCCATAGGAAAAAAGGTCATCATCATACCTGATAGAGCATTAAATAATACTAATAAAAAAGCTATTCTACATATAGTAGACTTATATTTTTTAAAATCCATAAAAGCAATGATACTAAAAAAAGCAAGAGATAACCCATAAATTATTGTTAATTTTTCCAACCATACAAAACTATCTTGTGGTACAAAATATGGTAGCTCACTTATTGCATTAGTAAGATGACTATACTCACCGTCACTTAAAACTCCCCCTACAATCACATATATAATATAACTAATTGATGCAATTACCCCTAATAAAGGATAAATTTTTTTCATTTGTAAAACCTCTTTTCCTATTTCACTTTTAAATAATCGCAGATAAAACTTATATGCTTAAACATTTTTTTAATTATTGGAGACGTATCTTTTCCATCATTTATTGCATGCGCATATTCAAAAGTTATTGCAACTAAAGCATAATTATATTCATCTGCCACAAGTGAAGTATCTATATTTTTGATTAAATTTTTTTTTATCATCATATCTAGTATTTCTTTTATAAATCGTGAAGGCTCTTTTATTATAGTCTCAACCATTAATTCCTTTGCTTTTTCATTTTTAAACTGCTCTGAATATATTATTATTGCTATACTATCAAGCTTTCCATTTAAAAACTTACCATAGGTTATTACAAGATGCTTAAACAACTCCTCTGGTGACATAAAATCCATCATTCTATTTAGTTCTAGGGTAGAAGGCCTATAATCTTTAATAGACTTAGCAAAATATTCAAATATAGATTCTATTATTTCATCTTTACTTTTATAATGATTATAAATTGAGCTTTCTCTAATACCTACACTCTTTGCTATTTGTCGTATAGATACACCATTAAATCCCTTTTTAGAAAATAATTCTATAGACTTTGCAAAAATTTTTTCTTTAGTAGTTAATTTCTCATTTTCCATTTTTAATCACCTTTTCTTAACATTTAACTAACACTTGTTCGTTTTCTTAAACATTATACTAACATTCACTAGTAAATACAATGTATTTTTTATAGTACTTAATATAGAAATACAAAAAAAATCATATTAAAATTTTAATTCTATTTTAGGACGTGTCTGAAAACAAAATATCTAAAACTTATTTAGATAAAACAAAAATAGCAGCAATATAAACAAATGCGA